>NZ_JBFAMX010000272.1:0-13340 GCF_040659615.1 Nonomuraea sp. NPDC049784 | reverse complement strand
CGCGGATGGCGTCCGCCGGCACGCCGGTCACCTGCTCGGCGGCGGTCAGCGTCCACGGCTCGACGGACTCCTTGAACTCCTCGAACCCGGCCGTGGCCCGCTCGATGAACGCCTCGTTGTGCAGCCCGGCGTGGATGATCTCCCTGGCGACGGCGTGGGCGAGGGGGATGTCGGTGCCCACGTTGAGCCCCAGCCACAGGTCGGCCCACTGGGCGGTGCCGGTGCGGCGCGGGTCCACCGCGAACATCCGTGCGCCGTTGCGAATGCCCTTCAACACGTGGTGGAAGAAGATGGGATGGGCGTTGCGCGCCGCCGAGCCCCACATCACGATCACATCGGTGTCCTCCACCTCCTGATAGGAGGAGGTGCCGCCACCGCTGCCGAACACCGCCGACAGCCCCGCCACGCTCGGCGCGTGGCAGGTGCGGTTGCAGGAGTCCACGTTGTTGGTGCCGATCACCACACGGGTGAACTTCTGCCCGACGTAGTTCATCTCATTGGTGGAGCGGGCGCACGACAGCATGGCGAAGCTGTCGGGGCCGTGCCTCGCGATATTGCGGCGGAATCCCTCCGCCGCCCGCTCGAGCGCCTCTTCCCAGGTCGCTCTGCGAAGCACGCCGTCCTCGCGCACCAGTGGATGGGTCAGGCGGTCATAGCTCATGATCCCTCCATTCTGTATACAGGCTACGGTATTCCCCGCTACACCGCGCGGACAAGGTTCGCGTTGAGCAGGTCGCTCACCGCGTGGATGGCGCGCAGCGTCGGCACCTCGGCGCCGGTGAGGTCGGCCAGCTCGACCACGGCCGCCAGCAGCACGTCGAGCTCCAGCGGCTTGCCTTTCTCCAGGTCCTGGAGCGTGGAGGTCTTGTGCTCGCCCGCCTTCTCCGCGCCCCGGATGCGGCGCTCGATCGAGATCCCCGGATCGCAGCCGACTCGCCTGGCCACCTCGACGGTCTCCCGCATCATGGCCACGACCAGCTCCCTGGCGCCGTCGTGGCGGCAGATCCCGGCCATCGTCGCCCTGGCCAGCGCGCTGATCGGGTTGAAGGCGATGTTTCCCATGAGTTTGATCCAGACGTCGCGCCTCAGGTCGCGCTCCACCGGGCACTTCAGCCCGCCGGCGATCGCGGCCTCGCTGAAGGCCGCGCACCGCTCGGTCAGCCGGCCGTCCGGCTCGCCGATGGAGAAGCGGGTGCCTTCGAGGTGGCGGATCACGCCTGGCTGCTCGATCTCGGTGGCCGCGTACACGACGCAGCCGATGGCACGGTTCAGGGGCAGCGCGGTCGTGACCGCGCCGCCCGGGTCGACGCTCTCGATGCGGTAGCCCTCGTGGGGGCCCTTGAGCCCGTGGAAGTACCACCACGGGATGCCGTTCTGCGCGGCGATGACGCTCGTGGTCTCGTGGAGGAGTGGCTTGATCATGGGGCCCGCGGAGGCGTAGCTGTTCGCCTTGAGGCCCAGGAAGACGTGGTCCACCGGACCGACCTCGGCAGGGTCGTCGGTGGCATGGGGGTGGGCGGTGAAGTCGCCCCTGGGGGTGAGCACCCGCACACCGGCGCGGCGTATCGCCTGCAGGTGCTCGCCTCTCGCGATGAGGTGCACCTCGACTCCCGCCCGGTGGAGGGCGGCCCCCACGTATGCGCCGATGGCGCCGGCGCCAAGAACAGCGACCTTCATGCTGCGCTCCGTTCTCGCGTCGGATCGTATGTACGGAACCCCGTTACATGAGGTGGGCCGCTGGACGCGGCCCACCTTGCATTCGGTATACAGTATGGAAAAAAGCGGGTCAAGGAGCGTGCCTATGACCGTTTTGCGCGATGATCCAGTGGTGAAAGCGATGTCATGGGCCTCGGCGCGGGCCCTCGCGGCGGCCTCCGCGGTCCCGCCCGAGCCCGCCTCGGTGCCGTTGGCCGACGCACTCGGCTGCCGCCTCGCCGCGCCGCTGACGGCGCTGGTGGCGGTGCCCGGGGTGGACGTCGCGGCGATGGACGGCTACGCGGTGTCCGGTGCCGGGCCCTGGCGGGTAGTGGGCCGTGTCCTGGCCGGTGGCGCGTGCTACGAGGATGAGCTGGGCGCGGGGGAGGCGGTGGAGATCGCCACCGGCGCTCCGACGCCCGCGGGCGCGTCGGCGGTGCTGCCCTACGAGCACGCGGCCGTGGTGCCGTCTCCCGGGCCGGTGGCGGTGCCGCGGGCGCGGGTGGAGGCGGCACCGGTGTGGGTGGACGGCGCCGTGGAGGCGGGCCGGCACATCCGGCGGCGCGGCGAGGACATCGCCGAGGGCGTGGTGGTGCTCGGCGCGGGCGCGGTGGTGACCCCGGTGACCCTCGGGCTGGCCGCCGCACTCGGCCACGACGAGCTGCTGGTACGCCCGAAGCCGCGCGTGGCGGTGCTGGTGACGGGCGACGAGGTGGTGCACGAAGGGCTCCCCGCGCCGGGCCGGGTACGCGACGCCATCGGCCCGTTCCTGCCGGGCCTGGTGGAGTGGGCGGGAGGCCGCGTCACGGGCACGTCCCGGCTCCCCGACGGCCGGGAGCCGCTGCGCACCGCCCTCGCCGCGCCGGTGAACGCGCCGCCCCCCGCACCCACATCGCGTGGCGCGGTGAGTGCTGTGCCATCGGATGGCATCGGCGGGACCGGAGCGGCGGCGGCCGTTGACGTCGTGGTCGTTTGCGGTGCATCGTCAAAAGGACCCGCCGACCACCTCAGGGCCGTGCTCGACGACCTGGGCGCGGAAATCCTCGTCGACGGCGTCGCCGTGCGCCCTGGGCACCCGCAGCTCATGGCAAGGCTGCCGGGTGGGCCGCTGGTGGTGGGGCTGCCGGGGAACCCGTTCGCGGCACTCGGCGCGGCGCTCACGCTGCTCGCCCCCATCCTGCGCGAGCTGGCCGGGACGACCGCGCGCAAGGAGAGGTTCGCGCTGGCCGGGCCGGTGCGGGCGCATCCACACGACACGCGGCTCGTGCCGGTGCGGAGATCGAGCCGGGGCGCGGTGCCGGTGGGGCATGATCGGCCGGGCTCGTTGTGGGGAGCGGCGCTGGCCGACGCGCTGGCCGTCGTCCCGCCGGGGTGGTCCGGTGAGCAGGTCGAGCTGATCGAGTTGCCCCCTGGGGGCTAGACAGGCCGATCGGGAGGGAGTAACCATTGCGTTCATACGGTATGCAGTATGCGGAAGACAGCGCCGGGAAAGGTGGCATGATGTCGGAAACGATCTCTGGCGGTCATCTCGTAGCCAAGGCACTCAAAGCCGAGGGCGTGGAAGTGATCTACACGCTCTGCGGCGGCCACATCATCGATATCTACGACGGCTGCGTCGATGAGGGCATCGAGGTCATCGACGTACGCCACGAGCAGGTGGCGGCGCACGCGGCGGACGGCTATGCGCGCATCACCGGCAAGCCCGGTTGCGCGGTGGTCACCGCGGGACCGGGCACGACCGACGCGGTGACCGGCGTGGCCAACGCCTTCCGCGCGGAGAGCCCCATGTTGCTCATCGGCGGCCAGGGAGCGCTGAGCCAGCACAAGATGGGCTCGCTACAGGACCTGCCGCACGTGGACATGATGACCCCGATCACCAAGTTCGCCGCCACGGTGCCCAGCACGGAGCGGGTGGCCGACATCGTGTCGATGGCCTTCAGGGAGTGCTACCACGGCGCGCCAGGCCCGTCCTTCCTGGAGATCCCGCGCGACGTGCTGGACGCGAAGGTCCCGCTGGAGAAGGCCCGCATCCCCAAGCCGGGGCACTACCGGGCCTCCACGCGCCAGCAGGGCGACCCCGAGGCGATCGAGCGGCTGGCGGACCTGCTGGCGCACGCGGAGAAGCCGTGCATCCTGCTCGGGAGCCAGGTGTGGACGTGCCGGGCGACCGACGCCGCGATCGACTTCGTACGGGCCCTGAACGTGCCCGCGTACATGAACGGCTCGGGCCGCGGCACACTCCCGCCGGGTGACCCGCACCACTTCCAGCTCAGCCGCAGGTACGCCTTCACCAACGCCGACCTGATCATCATCGTCGGCACCCCGTTCGACTTCAGGATGGGCTACGGCAAGCGCCTCTCGCCGACCGCCACCGTGGTCCAGATCGACCTCGACTACCGCACTGTCGGGAAAAATCGGGACATTGACCTGGGGATCGTGGGCGACGCGGGCCTCATCCTCGCGGCGGCGGCCCAGGCCGCCAGCGGCCGCATCGAGAACGCGGGCGCCAAGCGCAAGGAGTGGATGGACGAGCTGCGCGCGGTCGAGACCCAGGCGTACGAGAAGCGCCTGCCCCGCCAGCTCTCCGACGCCCAGCCCATCGACCCCTACCGGCTGGTCCACGAGATCAACGAGTTCCTCACCGAGGACACCATCTACATCGGCGACGGCGGTGACATCGTCACCTTCTCGGGCCAGGTCGTGCAGCCCAAGTCGCCCGGCCACTGGATGGACCCGGGACCGCTCGGCACGCTCGGCGTCGGCATGGCCTTCGCTATGGCCGCCAAGCAGGCGCGGCGCGACAAGGAGGTGCTCTGCCTGTTCGGTGACGGCGCCTTCAGCCTGACCGGGTGGGACTTCGAGACCATGGTCCGCTTCGACCTGCCGTTCATCGGGGTCATCGGCAACAACTCGTCCATGAACCAGATCAGGTACGGCCAGGCCGCCAAGTACGGCGAGGACCGCGCCCGCGTCGGCAACACCCTCGGCGACATCCGCTACGGCGACTTCGCCAAGCTCCTCGGCGGCCACGGCGAGGAGGTGCGCGACCCGGCCGAGATCCGCCCCGCGCTCGAGCGGGCCCGGGAGTCGGGCAAGCCCTCGCTGATCAACGTGTGGGTGGATCCGGAGGTCTACGCCCCCGGAACCATGAACCAGACGATGTACAAATGATCTCCTCCTCCACACGAATGCAGAAGATGCTTCCCGTCATACCGAGTGACCAGTATCCGGGGGTTCGCGCTTCACAGACTGCCCACCGGCCAGGTCTCCACGCGCTGCCACCGCCGATCCAGCGGCCTAGCTGTACCAACAACACGGACACGATCTCGCCGACAGCCTTGGTTATGCGCTGCCCGCTCGACCAGCGACACCCGTATCCAGTCGAGAAGAAGCTCACAAGCCGTATGCGACAAGTCACGTTCCGCCAGGGAGACTGAAGATGGCCAAGGCATTGGAAGGTGTCCGCGTCCTCGACATGACCCACGTCCAGTCGGGCCCGTCCTGCACCCAGCTGCTCGCCTGGCTGGGCGCGGACGTGGTCAAGCTGGAGGCCCCGACCGGCGACATCACCCGGCAGCAGCTCCGCGACCTGCCGGGCGTCGACAGCCTCTACTTCACGATGCTCAACTGCAACAAGCGCAGCATCACCCTCAACATGAAGAGCGAGCGTGGCAAGGAGATCTTCACCGAGCTGGTGAAGAGCGCCGACATCCTGGTGGAGAACTTCGGCCCGGGCGCGGTCGACCGCATGGGCTTCACCTGGGAGCGACTCCAGGAGCTCAACCCGCGCCTGATCTACGCCTCGATCAAGGGCTTCGGCACCGGCAGGTACGCCAAGTTCAAGGCGTACGAGGTGATCGCCCAGGCCATGGGCGGGTCGATGAGCACCACCGGCTTCGAGGAGGGCCCGCCGCTGGCCACCGGGGCCCAGATCGGCGACTCGGGCACCGGCATCCACACGGTGGCCGGCATCCTGGCCGCCCTCTACCAGCGCCAGCAGACCGGTCGCGGGCAGCGCGTACAGGTGGCCATGCAGCACGCCGTGCTGAACCTGTGCCGCGTCAAGCTCCGCGACCAGCAGCGCCTGGCGCACGGCCCGCTGCGCGAGTACCCGAACAAGACGTTCGGCGACGAGGTGCCCCGCTCGGGCAACGCCAGCGGCGGCGGCCAGCCCGGCTGGGCGGTGCGCTGCGCGCCCGGCGGCCCGAACGACTACATCTACGTCATCGTGCAGCCGGTCGGCTGGAAGCCGATCTCGAACATCATCGGCCGCCCCGAACTGGCCGACGACCCCGAATGGGCGACACCGGAGGCGCGGCTGTCGAAGCTGGACAAGATGTTCCAGCTCATCGAGGAGTGGACGCTCCGCCACGACAAGTGGACGGTCCTCGACCGGCTCAACGCCGAGAACATCCCGTGCGGGCCGATCCTGTCCACCAAAGAGCTGGTCGAGGACGAGAGCCTGCGTAATGAGGGCATCGTCGTCACGGTCGACCACCCGGAACGCGGCGAGTTCGTGACCGTCGGCAGCCCGTTGCAGTTGTCGGACTCGCCGGTGGACGTCGTCACCCCGCCCCTGCTCGGCGAGCACAACCGGGAGATCTACGGCGAGCTCGGCGTGAGCGCGGACGAGCTGGCTGAACTCAAGACGAACGGAGTCGTTTAAGTGGTCCGCGAAGTCATAGAGAAGGCGCTCGCCGAGGGCCGCACGGCCCTGACGGCTCCCGAAGGGCGCAAGCTGTGCGAGGAGTACGGCATCGCCACTCCGGGCGAAGGGCTGGCCACCTCGGCCGACCAGGCCGCGGAGATCGCGGAGAAGATCGGCCTTCCGGTCGTCTTGAAGATCGTCTCACCGGACATCCTGCACAAGACCGACGCCGGCGGCGTCCTGGTCGGACTCAAGACCGTGGAGGAGGTTCGGGCGGGGTATGACACGATCTTGGCCAACGCCCGCGCCTACAACCCCGACGCCAAGATCGACGGCATCCAGGTGCAGCAGCTCGTCGCCGGCGGCCACGAGGTCATCATCGGCGCCGTCACCGACCCCACCTTCGGCAAGGTGATCGCCTTCGGGCTGGGCGGCGTCCTGGTCGAGGTGCTCAAGGACGTGACCTTCCGGCTTGCCCCGGTTTCGGGCGAAGATGCCCTTGGGATGCTGGACGACATCAGGGCGGCGGAAGTGCTCCGTGGTGCCCGTGGCGCGGAGCCCGCCGACCGGGAGGCACTCGCGGAGCTGATCGAGCGTGTCGGCAGGCTGGTCTCCGACTTCCCCGAGATCGTCGAGGTGGACCTCAACCCCGTCTTCGCCGACGCGAACGGCGCTGTCGCCGCCGACGTGCGCATCCTCATCGGCGACAAGCCCGCCGAGGTCGCCCGGCTGCCGCGCGAGGAGATCCTCCGGCAGATGACGCGGATCTTCAAGCCGCGCTCGGTCGCCGTGATCGGCGCCTCCGCCGAGACCGGCAAGATCGGCAACTCGGTCATGCGCAACCTCATCAACGGCGGCTACCAGGGTCAGATCTTCCCGATCAACCCCAAGGCCGACGAGATCATGGGGCTGACCGCGTACAAGAGCATCTCGGACGTCCCCGGCGACGTGGACGTGGCCGTGTTCGCGATCCCCGCCAAGTTCGTGGCACCCGCGCTGGAGGAGGTGGGGAAGAAGGGCGTGGCGGGCGCCGTCATGATCCCGTCGGGGTTCGCCGAGACGGGGAACGTCGAGGGCCAGAAGGAGATCGTCGAGATCGCGCGCAGGCACGGCGTGCGCATGCTCGGGCCGAACATCTACGGCTACTACTACACGCCGGAGAACCTCTGCGCGACGTTCTGCACCCCGTACGACGTCAAGGGCAGCGTGGCGCTGACCTCGCAGAGCGGCGGCATCGGCATGGCCATCCTGGGCTTCAGCCGGACCACCAAGATGGGCGTCTCGGCCATCGTCGGCGTCGGCAACAAGGCCGACGTGGACGAGGACGACCTGCTGACCTTCTTCGAGCAGGACGACAACACCAAGGCCGTGGCCATGCACCTGGAGGACCTCAAGGACGGCCGTGGCTTCGTCGAGGCCGCACGCAGGGTCGTCAAGCAGAAGCCGGTCATCGTGCTCAAGGCCGGCCGCACCGCGATGGGCGCGCGGGCGGCGGGATCGCACACGGGCGCGCTGGCGGGCGACGACAAGGTGTACGACGACATCCTGCGGCAGGCCGGGGTGGTGCGCGCTCCCGGGCTGAACGACATGCTCGAGTACGCCCGCGCGCTGCCGATCCTGCCCGCCCCCAAGGGCGAGAACGTCGTCATCATCACCGGGGCGGGCGGCTCCGGCGTGCTGCTGTCGGACGCCATCGTGGACGCCGGGCTGACGCTCATGGACATCCCGCCCGACCTGGACACGGCGTTCCGCGCCTACATCCCGCCGTTCGGCGCGGCGGGCAACCCCATCGACATCACCGGCGGCGAACCACCCTCCACGTACGAGAACACGGTCCGCCTCGGCCTGGCCGACGAGCGCATCCACGCGCTCGTCCTGGGCTACTGGCACACGATCGTGACGCCGCCGATGGTCTTCGCCGAACTCATCGCCCGCGTGGTGGCGGAGGAGCGGGCGAAGGGCAACGTGAAGCCGGTCGTGGCGTCGCTCGCCGGCGACACCGAAGTAGAGGAGGCCAGCGAGTTCCTGTTTGAGCACGGCGTGGTCGCGTACCCGTACACGACGGAGAAGCCCGTGGCGGTCCTCGGTGCGAAGTACCGCTGGGCCAGGGCTGCCGGACTGCTGCGCTAAGAGCCGAGTGCAGCAGCGGCGGGCGAGGGGGCTAATCGGGGCGCACGAGGAAGCAACAACCCCCCAGGAGGTCCGTAGGTGGACACATCGAAAACACCACCGGCGACGGCCACGCCGCCGGTCGAGGACGAACGAGTATGGAAAGCGGGCCGGCTTGAGCCGATGCCCATCAGGAAGCTGCCCGACGCGCCTCCGTCGGTGCACATTCTCGGGCCGACGGTCTTCCTCGTCGCGCTGGGCGTGGGCATGGGCGAGTCGTACATGTGGCCCAGACTGGTGCTGCTGTTCGGGCCCGAGATCAGATGGCTGTTCCTGATCGGCGTCACGCTGCAGGCCGTGGTGATGCTGGAGATGGCGCGGTACGCCATGGCCACGGGGGAGAGCATCTTCTCCGGCGCGGCCAGGGTGTTCAAGCCGATCATGTGGTTCTTCTTCATCGTGGCCATCGCCGTCTACATCTGGCCGGGACACCTGTCAGCGGGAGCGGCGGCGTTCGAGGAGATCACCGGAATCCCGTGGATGGTGACCGCCATCGTCGGGCTCATCCTGGTCGGGGTGGTGTTCAGCCTGGCCAAGGTGATCTACAACGTGCTGGAGAACGTGTTGTCGCTGCTCATCGGCGCGCTCGTGATCGGCACGGCGGTGGTCGCGGCCATGGTCGGGTCCTGGGGCGACGTGGTCTCCACGATCAGCGGCATGTTCTCCTTCGGCTACTTCCCGTCGGAGGCCATGTCGGCGGCCTGGTTCCCGGTCATCGTGGGCGCGTGCGCCTTCGCCGGACCCTCCGGCATGCAGCAGATGTGGTACACGCTGCACCTGCGTGACTCCGGGGCCGGCATGGGCGCGCACATCCCGCAGGTCCGCGGGCTGCGCCACGCGGCTGAGGAAGAGGATAGGCCCTCGCGCGGGTTCATGTTCGACACCGAGGACCCGGCCGAGATGGCCAAATGGAAGGGCTGGCGGCGCTGGGTCACGTTCGACGCGCTGCTGCTGTTCTGGGGCATCACCATGCTGGTGACGATCTCGTTCACGGTGATCGCGCAGTCGGCCGTGCGGCTGAACCCGGGCGTGCGCGCGGTCATCCAGGGCGACGACCGCGAGGTGGCGCTCACCGCGATGGCCAACGCCGTCTCACATGCGGGCAGCTCGGCGCTCGGGGGAGTGTTCCTCGGGTTCATCGCGCTGATCGGGCTGAACGCGACTCTGGGGCTGTTCGACTCCTTCTCCCGGGGTCAGGCAGACATGACGTACAACTTCATCCCCGGAGCGAAGAAGCTGGGCATGTCGCGCCTGTACGGGATCTTCCTCTGGGGCGTGATCATCTTCGGCATCCTGATCCTGCTGTTCGGGCCGGCCGACGGGCCGAGCGGGATCCTGGACACGCTGGCGTTCCTGTCGACGTTCGCGATGGGGGCATACTGCGTGACGCTGCTCCTGGTCAACAACCGCATGCTGCCCAAGCCGATCAGGCCCAGGTGGTGGACGAACGTGATCATCGGGTGCGGGGCGGTGTTCTATTTAGGGATGCTGTTCTACAGCCTGTTCGCCTTCGGCGTGGTCGTGGGCTGATGGGCGGACGGCACAGCCTCGAACTCGCCCTGCCAGGGGCGTCGATCGGAGCCGTCGCCGGAGCCATGGCCGGTGGGCTGACCCTGTTCGCGGGGCAGCCCATCGGGATGGCCGCGATGTCGGCACTGTCGCTCGCCTTACCGCTCGCCCTTTTCGGCGGCCTGTACGGCGTGCTGCTCGGCCACGGCGTGTTCCGTCCGGGGACCTTCGCGCCTATCGGCCTGTACTGGGTGGCGGCCTTCCCCGTGTCCCGGCTGGCTCAGGAGAGCCTGATCGGGGTCGGCCTGGCCGACGGCGTGCTGCCGTTCCTGGCGTACCAGGCGATGGTGAGCCTCGGCTTCGCGATCGGCTTCGTCTGGCTGCACGAGCGGCTCATGCCGCACTGGCTGATGCGTTGCGCCGGCGCCAATCCGCTGGCCAAGGAGTTGCTCGGCGTCTACGTCCGGCACGCCGGGATGCTGCGCGCACGAAGGGGGCGGCGGCGGTGAACCTGCCCGTCTGGATCTGGCTGGCCACGATCGGCGGCTTCGCGCTCGTGGTCGCGTTGGACTTCTGGATCGTCGCCAGGAAGCCGCACGAGCCCTCACTCAAGGAGTGCGTGGCCTGGGTCTCGTTCTACGTCGGCCTGGCCGCGGCATTCGGCGCCGGCCTGCTGCTGCTGTCGGGCCCCGCGCACGGCGGCGAGTTCTTCGCCGGGTGGATCACCGAGTACTCGCTCAGCGTGGACAACCTCTTCGTCTTCCTGCTGATCATGAGCCGCTTCCAGGTGCCACGGCAGTACCGGCAGAAGGTGCTGCTCATCGGCATCATCCTGGCGCTGGGGATGCGCGGCGCGTTCATCGCGGCCGGCGCGGAGGCGGTGGCCAGGTTCGACTGGCTCTTCTACGTGTTCGGCGCCTTCCTCGTCTACACCGCGTGGAAGCTGGTCGGGCACGAGGACGAGGAGGCCGAGTTCTCCGAGAACATCGCCCTGCGCGCGGTGCGCCGGGTGCTCCCGACGACGGACACCTACCACGGCGCCCGCCTCACCGTGCACCTCGGGCGCAGGATGGTCACCCCGATGCTGATCGTCATGGTCGCCATCGGGACCACCGACCTGCTCTTCGCGCTCGACTCCATCCCGGCCATCTTCGGCCTCACCAAGGAGCCCTACCTGGTCTTCACCGCCAACGCCTTCGCCCTGATGGGCCTGCGGCAGCTGTTCTTCCTCATCGGCGGGCTGCTCGACCGGCTCGTCTACCTGAGCAAGGGGCTGTCGGTGGTGCTGGCCTTCATCGGCGTGAAGCTGATCCTCGAGGCCCTGCACCACGACGGCGTGTCGTGGGCACCGAAGATCCCGATCCTGGTGTCTCTCGGTGTCATCGTCGGCACCCTCGCCGTCACCACGGTGCTGAGCCTGATCAAGTCGGCTCGCGACGCCAGGGCATCTCAGTCGGAGGAGGTGGAGCCCGAGCCTGCCGAGCGCTGATCACGCCGCGGTCGGGGCCTGCCGCCCCTGCCGCGGCTCAGTGCCGTGGGCAATTGTGTACGTCGTGCTCCGCGGCGGCCCACTCACGCAGGTAGCGGTCGGCGTCGTCGGCGGAGTTGTACTTCCTGAGCGCCGTGCTCAGGCCCAGGCCGATCGCTCGGCCGTCCGCTGCCTGACCAGGGGGATCACCCAGGAGAAAGCGGATGAACGCCTTCATGGTCATGCACCTCCTATCTGTCTGGCTCCATCCTCTACCCGAGGTGTTTCGGAGCATGTGGCCTTCTGTGAACGTCAGGTCAACCGAGCTGCCGCGGGCGGCGCCTGCGTACCGGCTTGGGCGCGGGCTCGACCGGCTCCTTCTCGCGCTGCGCCAGGTAGGAAGCGCGGGTGTGCTCGGTGTGCTCGCGCATGATCTTCGCCGCGCGGCGCTCGTCACCCGCCTCGATGGCGTCGATCAGCGAGGTGTGCTCCTCCCACGAGGCCATGCCGCGCTGGCGGGCCACCGGCGTGTGATACCACCGCACCCGCCTGGCCACCTGGCTGGCCAGCTCCGAGAGGACCTTGTTGCCCGACAGGGCGGTCACCAGGGCGTGCAGCTCGGAGTTGGTCGCCACGGCCGCCTCGACGTCGTCGGACTCCACCGCAGCGATGCCCCGCGCGCACAGGGCGCGCAGCCGCTTCACGCCGTCCTCGCCCGCGTGCTCGGCGGCGAGCCTGGCGGACTCGGTCTCCAGCAGCGTGCGGACGGCCAGCAGCTGGTCGGCCTCCTCCAGCGTCGGGACGTGCACGAACGCGCCCTGCCCGGGGAACAGGTCCACCCAGCCCTCGCCGCTGAGCTGCTGCAACGCCTCGCGTACCGGCTGCCTGGAGACTCCCAGCAGCTCGGCCAGCTCGCTCTCGACCAGGTGCTGTCCCGGTTTGAGCTGCCCGGAGACGATGAGCTCTTGGATAGCCTCGATAACGCTCTCTCTGAGCGTCGCAGGGCGGGGAATCTTGGCGGCCGCCGCCTGACCGGCCTGATCCGACAGCAACATGGTCACGACTCCAGGGGCTGCATTTAAGGTTTTTCGTCGACTGCCTACAGCATACCGTTCGCGTAGTGAACGCGGCTGGTGAACCTCGTCACAAGGGGATGGTGACGGGAAGGCCGGGGATGCGAAGACGGGGTGTGGCCAGGGCAGGCAGCGCGGCGAGCGCGGTGGCCACGCCCAGCGCCGTCACGGGGCTGCTCAGGGCGAGCAGGGCCAGCGCGACGGCCGCGACTCCGGCCAGGGCCTTGGCGCTGTAGATGACGGCGTGGATCTCGCCCGCCCGCTCCACGCCGAAGAACTCCCGCACCAGGCTGGCCAGCAGCGGATAGAACGCCCCACCCCCGAGCCCGGCGGCCACGACCCCCGACCACAACAACGGCCCACTCGGGCCGGTCGCCGGTGTGGGGTGCTGGGCGGCGGCGAGGAGGAGCTGGCCGACGGCGAGTGCCGTCAGCACGGCGGCCAGCACGCGCCGGCGCCCGAACAGCTCCGAGCAGCGCATGGCCACCGACCGGCTGGCCCCGTTGAGGGCCACCAGGACGGCGAGCGCGCCCCAGGAGCCCGTGCCCGCGACGACGATCACGTCGAAGACCGACACCGCGCCCGCGCATATCAGGATCAGGGCCAGCGCGGGCAGGGTCCGCGTGCGCAGAGCCTGGGTCAACCTGAACTGCTTGGCCGCCTCCGGGGTCGTGCGCAGCCTCGCCGCGTCCAGCGCGTGCGAGCGCGGGTCGATGTCCTCAGGCCACCACAGCGCCGGGGGCAGTCGCAGGTGCCGGGCCGCGGCACCGATGACCGC
>NZ_JBFAMX010000271.1:0-13435 GCF_040659615.1 Nonomuraea sp. NPDC049784 | reverse complement strand
GCGAGCGGCATGCCGTTGAGTGCGCCATCAACCGACTCAAACGCCACCGCGCCGTCGCGACCAGATACGACAAGCTCGCAGTCCGTTACGAAGCTCTGTCCAGATCGCCATCATCAACGAATGGCTGACCTGCTTATGAAACACGCCCTAGGCCGATTCGGCAAGCTGAACGTCCGCCACGGAAAGGGATCTCGCCGCAAAGGGCCCAAGCCACGGCTGGTGCCCCTGATCAACGGCGCCGATCGCAGCCTGCGCTGGTTCATCGAAGACGTCCTCGGGCTGTTCGAGCTCGACCTGTCCAGCCACCGCACGCCGTTGTTCCCCTCCGAGCGGAAGAACGCCGAGGGCACCTGCACCCGCGCCACGGCGGATGTGTTCCGCCGAGCTTTGATCGACGCCGTCGACCGATATCTGCCGACCTGGTCGGGACGGCTAACGCCGCACGTGCTGCGACACTTTTGCGCCTCCCAGCTCTACCTGGCCGGGATGAACCTGTTCGCGATCCAGGAACTGCTCGGCCACGCCTGGACCGGCACCACGGCCAGGTACATCCACGTGCATGCCACTCACGTTGAAGATGCCTGGGTCGCCGGACAGCGCCGCGTCGCCGACCGATGGAAAGGACTCACCCAATGAAATGGAACCTGCGCCTGGCGGCCGCGAATCGCGGGATCTGGAAGGCCAGCGAGTTCCAGCGGATGCTCGCCGAACGTGGCCTGGTCATCAGCGCCGGCAAGATGTCGGGACTGTGGTCGGGAAGCCCCAACGTGGTCAAGCTCGACGAACTCGACGTCATCTGCACCGTGCTGGGCTGTGGCGTCGATGAACTGCTGATCCCCGAACCCGAGGCTGTCGCCGAGCCGCGTCACCATGACGACCAGACGGCGGCGGTCGGCCAAGATCGGCCGGTCACCCCGCGCACCGGGGGCGGGCGGTCCCTACCGCCTCGATGAACTGCGCACATTGCGGCACCCCATTGCCGGAGAAACGACGCCGAGACCAGGTCTACTGCAGCAACGCGTGCTCGGCGCGAGCATCAGAGCGTCGACGCAAGGACGGCCAGCCAGTCCCGCCCCGCTGGCGGCACCCGGCGTTGACGGCGAGAGATCCTATCCTGCGAGCAGCGGCGCATCATGCTCAAGAACTCGGCCAGGCCCACGGCTGGAACCCCTCGACCACCAGATGCGTGCTGGATGGGCTGGCCACGGTGTTGGCTGGTCTCCCCGCAGGTGAGCGCGTCCCGCTCAGCGAGGTCCGAGCCCGGCCGCACCGCTGGGTGTCACGGCCTCGGCTCGTCGAAGTGCTCACCGATCTGGACCTGCTCCAAGACGACTCCGTTCCGGCGATCAGATCCTGGATCGACCACGTCACAAGCCATCTCGCGCCCGGCTTCATCAATCCCGTCCGGCAGTGGCTGCTGACCCTGCTCGATGGCGACACCAGATCACGCCCCCGGTCCGCATCCAGCATCTATGTCTACTTCGGATGCATCCGCCCATTCCTCGACGACTGGGCGGCGGGCTACGACCACCTGCGCGAGGTCACCCGCTCCGACATCGGCGCAGCGCTTGGGCCGCTGAGCGACTCACGACGCGCCACCGCGACCAGCGCAATGCGATCGCTGTTCGGATTCGCCAAGAAGCGCGGCCTGATCTTCTCCAACCCGACGACCGGGTTGAAAGGCCGACCGGCGGACTTCGCCCTGCTCCCGATGGCCGACGAGGAGATTCAGGCCATCGAGCAACTGGCCGACGACCTCGCCGGACGAGTCATCATCGCCCTGGCCGCCGAGAACGCCGCTCGCACTGGCGCCATCCGACACCTGACGCTCGACGACATCGACCTGGCCAACCGGCGAATTACACTCGCCGGCCGTCGCCAGCGACTCGGCGACCTCAGCCACCGAGCACTCCGCCGCTGGCTCCGCCACCGCCGCACCACCTGGCCACACACCAACAACCCCCACGTCCTCATCAGCGACAAGACCGCCCACGGCACCGGCCCGATCAGCCAACCATTCGTGACGCTGCGGATGAACCACACCGGATGCACGGTCGATCGCATACGCAAGGACCGCATCCTCCACGAAGCCCTCGCCGCGAGGGCGGACCCGCTCCACCTGTCGCTGGTCTTCGGGATCTCCCACAGCACCGCCGCCAGATACTCCGCCGTCGCCGAACACCTGCTCGCAGACGAACTCGACCAGATGCCCCAGCAGTGATCCCTTTGGAGCTGTGTCTCCGGGGACCTGACGAACTCTCCGCGTTTTCAGACCTCACCAACCGAACTCGCGCATGTTCGCGATGAAAGTCCTTCAGTCTGGCTGAACTCACGGCGGACGTGTCGGTAAGACTGCTGTCACCCGGTACACGGGATTGCGTTAGTGCAGCTCAGATTTCTTTTTGGCGCTGGCGAACGAATGCGGAGTGGTGCGTAAATCGGCACCGAGGCCGGCGCCGCGGTGGTGATGTATCTGACCAAGCTTGTTATCTTCGGCGCCGCCGCCGTGCTGACCTCCACCAGCGCCGCCATCGGCTTGGCTCTGGCCCCGGCCAGCGCCGCTGGCGCGTGGGCGGGCAGGAAGATCGTCGATGGATTACCCGCCCACGTGTTCGTGCTCGTAGTCGAGGCACCAGGTTGATATTGATCGTGTCTGGGCTGCCGCTGGCCATCACCGGAGGCTGAGCCCTTCGGCGCATGAGGGGGTCCTTCAATTCGCTGCCTCCGGGTTTGGCGGCCTGCGCCGAGGCTGATGGTCGCCTGGTCCATTGCTGGTAGGGCGACATCCTGGACCGGAACTTCCCCCCGTCGGCGTAGCCACGTGCTCGGGTTGGCCACGGGACGGGATGAGCAGCGGACGCCGTTGTAACGTCCGGTAGTCGTTGTGACGGTGTGTGATTCGCAGAAATACTTCAGTTCTGCGAGAGCACAGTGCCGCCCGTTTGATGTCCGGTTTGCCCCCGACCATCGTTCTCAAAACCTATCGCAAAACTCATCTCTCAGAATGGTCGTTGCGATAGGTTTTGCGACATGGCCGAGTTCGTTGATCCCGCTGCCGCTGCCGCTGCCGCTGTCGAACAGTTCGACTGTCCCATGTGTGAGGCGCCCGCGGGGAGCGCCTGCCGGACCCGAGGAGGCAAGGTCGCTCCCAAGTACCACACGCCCCGCTTCATGCTGGTGCCCCAGCTCCGGGCCGAACTAGAGGTGCGTACCCCGGCCGAGCGCGCCCCGGGCCGCGCCTGGCAGGCGGGTCCCGCAATCGAGGCCGCGCTGCCGGCAGCCGCGGCCAGGCCGACTCGGGTCGGCTACGCCCGCTGCAGCACCGCCCAGCAGGAGCTGCAGAGCCAGCTCGACGCCCTCCGCGAGGCGGGCTGTGACCCGATCTTCTCCGAGAAGATCAGCACCCGTATCAAGGTGCGGCCGGAGTTCACCAAGGCGATGGAATACGCGCGCACCATCAAGAAGGCTGTCCCGCACCAGCGGGTGATCTTCACCGTGCACGAGATGAAACGCCTGGGCCGCGGTGCCGCTGAACTGCTGACCATCGCCGAGGAACTGCGTCGCCACGACATCGAGCTCGAACTGCTGACCGGCCCGCTGCAGGGCATCTATAACCCTTCCGGGCACGGGGCGGCGTTGTTCGCGTTCTTCGCCGGGATGGCGGAGTCCGAACGCGAGTACATCCGCGAGAAATCCCTGGAGGGGCAGGCGTCTGCCCGCGAGCGGGGTCGGCACGGCGGGCGGCCGAGGGTGTTCGATGACGACATGATCGCCTACGCGCGGACGTTGCGCGAGCGCGGCGTGGCCGTGCCCGACATCGCCCGCAAGCTGGTCATCCCCACCGGCAAGAACAAGGGACGGCGCCCGTCGGTGGCCAGTGTCTACCGCGCCTTGGCCGACAGCGCATCCAATCCGGACACTGCCAACCCCGTCGGTCTCGGCTGACCTGCTTGCGGATCGGGCGCTGCCGATGGCCGGCGGGTCAGCACCGACGCTGTGGCCAGGACTAAGGGCTGCTTTCGCTGTTCCTACGGCGGCGGGCGGTGTGTTGCATCGACGGTGTGGTGTCAGGAGAAGAGGCGGGAGGGGTGCATGCCGTCCACCAGCCCGGTGTCCGGGGGGTGGATGCTGTAGCCGAGCATGCGGCGGGTCCGGTTGCTGAGCTGGCGGGCCACCTGCCTGCCGGGGGAGAGGGTGAACGCCTCCCGGGTACGTAGCCACGGCTCGCAATACTGCGCGGTGACGGTTAAGGACGGCGCGGCCGATTGCGGGGGCCGGCCGTGCCAGAGGGTGCCGAGAAACAGCGTGCAGGAGCCAGGCGGCGGGGTAAGAGGCGCGCCCGGCGTGGCCGGGTGGCGGGAAGGCCAGCGGTGGCTGCCCGGCCACACCGTCACCGTGGTGCCCGGGTCGAGGGCCCAGAGGGCGGCGATGGACAGGGCGGGCCGGGGGCGGGCAAGCGGGTAACGCTGGTCGTCGTAGCTCGCGGGACGGGCGGGCGCGCCGGGGGCGACCTCGACGACCTCCAGTTGGGACAGCAGGTAGTTCGGCAGCAGCAGCCGGTCGAGCAGGGCGAGCACGCGGGGATGGTCGATGAGCGGATCCGTGGCCCGGGTGTTGTGCAGCACCCCGTACAGGCGGCGGATGTGGCGCGACCGGTAGGGGTCGCGGCCCGCGGGGCCGAGGAGCGGGGTGAGTTCGGCGCGGATGCGGCTGCAGGTATCTGGGGTGAGCAGGTCGGGCATGACGAGGTAGCCGTCACGGTGGAGCGCGGACATGGCTCCAGCGGTGGCCGGCGCCCTGCCCCTGCCGATCATGGCGTGTCGCCTTGGGTCATGCCGAGCGCGGCGGTGCTGAACTCCCAGATCTCTTGCAGTACTGCGGCCCGGTCGGGGCGGGGATCCTGGTCGAGGACGATGGCCAGGACGGATCGCATGCCGCCGACGACGGCCGCGGACATGAGCTCGGCGTCGCGCCCGCCAGTGATGATGCCTTCTGCCTGGCCGGCGGTGATGTCGTGCTTGGCGACGAACCGAAAACCTGGGTTCTTTATGAAGATGGCGGCGAAGCGGGCCCCAGCGCCGTAGCCGGTGGCGCTGACCACGGCGGGCTGGTAGCCCTGGGCGGCGTACTGGTCAAAGCGCCTCTGGTAGCGCTCTGAGGACATGTCCTGGTACATCACCCAGGGGAGGTCACTGCCCATGGCGCGACCGGAGCTCGACCACATCGCGGCGTAACGGATGCCGCCCGAGCCGTCGGTGGAGATGCTGACCGTGATGGGCCGGTAGCCCTGGGCGCGTAGGCTAGTGAACCGCTCGGTCTGCTGGGCGAAGGTGAGCCCGTGGTAGGCGACGAACGGCGGCGCCGACCGCGCACCCGCGTTCTCCATCTGGCTGACTCCTGCGGGTGCCGCCTGCACGGGTGCCGCCTGCACGGTGGCGGCGGTCGCCGTGAGTGCGCCCATGGTCGCGCCCACGGCTAAGATGCTGTGGATCCTTTTCATGGCGCCCTTCCTTTGTCGGAAGCTGTCGCTGGATGATCAGGCCTGACGCATCAGTGATACGGCGGCTGGAATGCGAGTCGCTCGATGCTCAGGAGTTGGTTCTTTGCGCCAGTTGCAACAGGGCGCGGGTCGATGAGCAGGCTGCTGTGAAGTCAGCCTCGGTGCCTCGATACAGCTCGAACCGGACTGGCTTGGTGGGCTGATGGTCGCTGTGCCAGGAGCCGTCCGCTTCAGTGACCGTCAGCGTGGTGGTGATGCCGATCCGGTCGCCGCCCGCCCACTCGGCGTCAAGGCTGCTCAGGTGGGCGCCGGGAGCTGTGGAGCCGGTGGTGAAGGACAGCGACAAGTGAGCGCCGCTGTGGTCGATCGCCTTGCCCCGGACCTCGTAGCTCACGGGCTGTGCGCCTTTGCACACCTTGGCGCTGCCTCTAATATCCGAGCATTTGCCATTGCACCCCTTGCCCGGAGCCATGAAGGTCAGGCGCACGACCACCCGGCGCAGGTCGCCTCGCCCGTACGGCACCTCACCCTGCCAGTAGCCGGGAACGGTCGGCTGACCGGTCAGCGATACGGCCCACGGATAGAACAGCGCGTTGCCCAGCCAGGGCACGGTGAAGACGGCGACGATCAGGACGGCGAAGATCACGATGAATGCCGGCAGCCGCCTGCGCCGGCGCGCGGGGGCGGGCAGCGGGCCTTCGTCGAACGCGGTCTTGAGCTCCGCTCCGCCGAAGAGGGCAGCGATGATCTTTAATACGATTCCGATCTTGGAGGGTCGCACGGCCGCCACAACATCCTTTCGTACGACATCCGAAGGCCGGCGGCCTTCAGAGCCCGAGCGGAATCTCCTCCCGCTCAGTGTTGGATACGGTCACCGTCACGTGATCATGTCGATGGAGATGCTCCACGGGCCGCAGTCGGAGGAGAACGTGCCGCGGTCGCAGCCCTGGACGGAGAACCGGATGATGTCGGTGTCGGTGCCATGGCTGACGGAGTCGTCGGTGTAGTCGCCGACCGCCTGGGCGTAGTTGTAGGCGTTCCACCAGTGAAGGCCGCTCCACGGGTCGATCCGGGCGACTTTGACCTGGCGGGTCGGGTTGCCCAAGCCGGGTTCGAAGACCTCGCGGACGTTGAAGAAGTCCCAGTCGCGGCCGAGGCCGGACCAGCGGAAGACGATGTTCTTGTTGGCGGCGCGATAGACGCGAAGCAGGGCGCCGTTGCCGAGGTTCGGCGACCAGACGATCCTGCCGTTCCTGAATTGCTGCCAGGAGCCGCGCTTGTCGGGGTAGCCGAACTCCTTGGTGACAGGGCAGCCGTACACGCTGGCGGGTCCGCCGTTGGACCGCCACAGCTTGCCGATCAAGCTGCCGGCGGGCGCGACCAGGGCCGGGTCGCAGGCGGAGGCCGTGGCGTGCGCGGCCGGGGTCAGGATGGCGAACATGGCGGTGATGGTGGCGGCCACGGACAGCAGGGCACGGGTTTTGAACATGGTTCGAGGTCCTTCCAAGTACCGAAGATCAGGGATGAGAGATTCAGCGGATCAGCGAACGAGGGGCGGTCATTAGGCCAGTTGGCCATGCTCAGGGAGGTGGGGATGCTCTCGCAGTCGGAGAAGAACGCGCCGCGGTCGCAGCCCTGGACGAACACGCCCATGCGGTTGCGATCCGATGCCGGGCGCGGCCGTCCTGGCGGGCCGGGACGGCTCCCGCCTTGCGAGGGGCAGGGGCTAACCCTGTGCCGGGAAGCGGAAGGCGTACTTCCAAGTGCCGCAGTACCTTTTGACGCCGAGCTTGCTGTCCCACTGGCAGACCTGGATCAAGTACGTTTCAGGGACGTCCTCCTCCCAATCGCTGAAGTCGACCCGGCCGTAGCTGTTGGTGCCGCACTTCTTGGCCGAGCTGGGCGTGGGCTGGATTCCCTCGGTGTTGACGTACTTGACCTGGATGTAGCCGCACATCCGAGTCGAGGGGTTCTGGTCGTAGACGCGAGCCTGGAAGTGGAAGCTGCCGTTGTCGGGGTCCGGCCAGACCCGGCCGGAGGTCTTGGCGCGACCGCCACCTGCGTACGGGGAGTAGTACGGGCCCCAGTTGGCGGTCGGGTAGTCGGATGTTGAGGCGGAGGCTGCGGGGGTGGCGGCGGCGAGGCCGCCTACTGCGAGAACCGCGCAGGCGGCGGCCAGAGCGAGCTGACGGATTGAGCGGTTCATGGGTCTCTCCTGTGCCCGAATGGAAGATGGGTTAGTGCCGGGCCGCCTGGTACAAGGGCTTCCAGGTGGGATTGCCGGCGGTGCATCGGATCGAGGATTCGGACGCGTTGGCCTCGGAGCTGTCAACGGACAGACCTTGATGCCAAAGACCACGGCGATGTCGAAGACCGGCTGCGGGTGAGGCCGTAGATCTTGCTGGAACACCCTCAGCGTGTCGGCTGACGGAATGACCTCGTGGTCCACCCCCGATGGCTGGCCGAGTCCAGCACCTTGGCGAGCTTCGCGCCGGACGTGTAGAAGGGGGCCCACGTGTCTGAGGCGTTGGTCATGTGTACCTCTCGACGCTGCGCGGCCGGTGCGGTGGGTATGAGAGCCCCGCTTCGTGGTCAGTAGTCGAATCGGGCGCAGTAGCGGAACGGGGCCGGGGTTGACCAGCGGCCGGACAGCGTGTCGTATGCGGTGGCGTAGGCGTTGACCCCCGGCTTGCCGGTGCAGTTCGTCACGGTAGTCATCACGCCGAAGCTGCCTCCCGCGAGGCCGTTGTGCCGGGAGGCGGTGACTGTGGCCCGATAGATCAATTTGCGCGTGGTCGAGTTGCGAACGAAGAGCTCGACCTTGCCGAGGTTGAAGTGATCGCCGTTGAGCTGCGCATACCTGACACCTGCATAGGTGGTGGCGGTGACCTGCAGCCGGGCCAGCACCCTGCGGTCATCGGCCTGCAGGTTGTCCTGCCTGGCCTGGGTACGCTGGCCGACCTGGACGCAGACGTCGTCGCCGACAAAGGCCTCGCGCCATACGTAGGGGACGAGGCAGGTGTGCGGGCCATACACGCCGTCCGTCCACCGACCTCTGGTGAGCATGTTGTCTCGGTGAACTCGGTCACGGACGGTGGGCTCGACACACACCAGGTCCGACGGGCGGGCCGTGCGCCAGACGAAGCCCTGACGGCAGGTGTCGGGGCCGGGTGCGGCGGCAGCAGGAGCGGCGACGAGGGCCGGGGCAAGGCCGAAGGCGAGCGTGGCGGCCAGTCCGTTGATCATGCGTTTCATGGGTCTCCCTGACTGAAACTCGATCGGAATGGGCATGAGGAGCAGGGCGTCAGCCACAGCGTCCGAACATCTGCACGTAGGTCACGGCGGGGGTGATGGACCCGGCGGCCGGATCCGCGCTTCCCCAGACCGCTTTGGTGTACATCTCCGTGAAGGCGGGATTGAGAATGTTGTCTCGGTGTGGCTTGCTGTTCATCCACCAGGTGACCGCCGCCCGGGGGGTTACCTGGTAGCGTCCCCAGCCCACGTAGGCGTTTTCTCCGATGGACCAGGAGGCGCAGCGGCGACCGTAGCCGGCTGCCTGGGCCCGGCTGAGCGGGGTCGAGCCGGTCTGCGGATTAATGTGCGGGTCGCAGGTGCTCGGATCGCTCTTCATCGGACGGCAGTTCTTGCCTGGCTGCACTTTCCCCCACCAGCGCAGGCGGACGGCATCGGCGGCGTGCCTGGCCGCCACCCCGCCGAGGTTGGGAGGGCCTGACGTGCCGAGGCCGACGTATCTCTGCAACGGTCGCAGGTTGACGCCCGGCGCAGTTCGTTCGGCGTTGATGAGACACAAAGCAGCGATCTCGATGGTGGTCTGCTGCCTGCGGAAGTCGTAGCGTCCCCGGCTGGTGTCGGGGAAGGCGGATTGGGGCTGATAGACGAGGTCGATGTCCGCGCAGGCGGCGGCGCCTTTCAGCGGTGCGGCTGCGGCGGTCGCCGACTGGGCTGACGACACGGTGGCGCTCAGGCCCAGCAAGAGAGCACCCGCCGCGACGGCCGCGACACTGTGGATCTTTCTCATGGAACGTTCCTTCCTCGCTGTGGTGGTCGGTCGGAGCAGGTGCGAGGGCGGCTAGTGGGGCGAGACGTAGATGTTGGTCCAGGCGGGGTTTCCGGCCGTGCACTGGATCGACGGCTCGCGCCCTGGGCCCTCGGCGCACACCTTCATCTCGACCTTGAAGACCCGGTGGTAGGAGAAGGAGAACCTCTTCGGAGTGCGGTAGGTGCAGGTGCGGACGTGATGGCGCTGCCAGGTCACGTTGTTGCCGTCCGGGGTGAGGGTGGCGATGCCGAACACCGCCCATCCGCAGGTAGATACGGATCGGGTCAGGTCTGTGACAGTGCCGGAGACCGTCAGTGTGGCGGCGGAGGGGATCACCTCGTGGTCCTCGCCGGTAGCGGTGACCATACCGGCCGCCCTGGCCCGACGGGCGCCGGGCGAGTAGAACGGGCCCCAGGACTGCGGCTCGGCGGTGGCCTGACTCGTTTGCGAGGATTGCGTAGCGGCATGGGCGGTGGCGGGCAGGGCGGCCGCCGCGAGGAGCGCCGCCGCGGTGATCCCGACCACCGCGCGTGAGACGGTGTTCATCTGCTTTCTCCCGGTGTGAAGGGCTGTCAGAAAATGCGCGTGGTGGAGCAGAGGGGAGGTGTGGCGAGGGCTCAGGCGACGATGGAGACGACCTTGGCGGCCGTGCCGACGGCCTTGAGCACCGAGTCGACCAGGCCCGAGACGCTGAGCCTGACGCTGTCCTGGCAGCTCCACCTGTAGCTCTGGGAGGACTGCCGGACCGAAGCGAGCGGCGTACACCCGGTGCGCCTTGCGCTCAGCTGGGCCGGCACTGGCGGCAGCGGCGGCGCTTTGCTCCAGCACGGCGCGGTGAAGCGCAAGCGGAGCCGCCATATGGAGCACTCACAGAAGTACGCGGACAGAGGATGTCGGCTACATCGAAGTGCGACGCGAAGTTCGGCGCAAAACCGCTACACCATCGTCCCGGCCCAGTACCTGCGGTATCCCAGCCAGAACACCATTCCCCGTCCAGGCCCTCTTGGACCTGTTCAACCAGCATGATCCGGGCGGGCGGCGGCGGCGTTGTCGGCGCGCGCCTGCGCGCGGATGGCGGGGGTGACGCAGACGTCGTCGCCGGGGAACGCCTCGCGCCACACGTATCCCTGGATGCAGGTGTGCGGGCCGAACGGGCCGGGGACCCAGCGGGAGACCTTCACCCGGTTGTCCCGGCTGACCTGGTGGCGGACCTCGGGGGTGACGCACACGTGGTCGGAGGGTTGGGCCTTGCGCCAGACGTAGCCCGTCACGCAGGTGTCGGGCCCGTAGGCCGTGCCGGTGTCGGCTAAGGCTGGGGTGGCCGTAACGGAGACGGTGGCCGCGAGTGCCGCCATGCCCAGGGTCAGGTGTTTCATGATCTTCTCCTTGTGATGGACGTGGTCGATGGTTCGGCCGGTCGGTATGGCCATCAGCGTGCGGTGGCGTGGCTCCCAGTCGGGAGAGGGCGTACGGCTGGACGGCCAGCAGGGTTTACCGGCCTCGTTGCTCCACCATCGGCTCCGGTGCAGTCCCGGCGACAGAGGCGACCGTCCCGACCGGACGGGATTCGAGCCACGGCTGGCCGACGCCTGTGAAGGCTTTCGGACGCAACTCGTCACAGCACACGCGCCTGAGCCACCTCCGCAGGCGGATCCCGGCGAGCCGGGACGGTCGCCTCTGTCGCCGGGACCCCGCGGGGCCCGACGGTGGAGACCGCGGTCGCGGACGCGGCCGCCGGTTTGGAGATGGGAGGAAGACCATGGTGTCGTCGAGGGCCCGGGTGGCGGTCGGCGTGGCCGTACTGCTGGCCAGTTCCGTGGCGCAGCTGCTGCAGTTCGCGCTCACGCCGATGCGTCTGTCGGCCGGGGACGCGGGTGCGCAGGTGGAAGCGGCCGTGGGGCACGAGCCGGCCATGCGGCTGGCCATCTGGCTGGATGTGCCGATCTTGCTGCTGATCCCGGCCGTCTTGTACGTCGGGTATGTGGCTGGGGCCCGTACCTCGCGGTTGGCCGCCTCCGGTGTGGTGGCGGCGTTCGCGACCGCGCTGGGCGCCGGCTACCTGTTGGGCATGGACGTGCTGGTCTATCTTGCCGCGCAGGCGTCCGACAGGGCCGGGGCGGTCGCGCTGCTGTCGGCGTACGAGTCGGACGGGGTGGTCGTGCTCATGCTGGTGCTCTCGGTGCTCGGCGGGCTGGCCGGGTTCGTGCTGCTGGGCGCGGCCCTGATGCGGGCGGGCACGGTGCCGGTCTGGGCGGGCGCGGCCGTGGCCGCCTCGCCGGTGCTGGAGATCATCGGCAACGCGACAGGCGTCGTACCGGTGAGCGTCGCGGGGTATGCGTTGCGGGCGGCGGGCTTCGCGGCCTGCGCGGCCGCTCTCGTGCGGCTCGGCCGGGTCGCGGCGGCCGAGCCGAAAAAGATCGCAGCTTGAGCACCCTAGGGATGACGCGGAAGATGAGCGATAATCGCGGCACCGTGGATGCCAAACCCGTCGACGCCGCCACGACCGCCGCCTGCGGGACGGCGGTCGTGCTCACGCTGGCCTGCGTCGCGACGGCGATCGTCTACCCGGTGACGGCCTGGTCGATCGTCTTGCCGGTGGTCGCGGTCATGTACGTGTCGGTGCCGGTCATGGGGGCGGCCATGGCGCGGTCGCAACCGCGCCACCCGGTCGGCTGGATCCTCGTGGCCAGCGGCGTCAGCTTCCCGCTCGCCTGCACCGGCTATCTCCTGGCCGAGGCTGCCTACACCGCCGGAGCGGACATCCCCGTCGCGGCATGGGCGGGATGGCTGGACGGATGGCCCTGGGTGCCGGCGCTGGGAGTCGTACCGACGCTCGGGCTGTTGCTGTACCCCGACGGGCGGCCGCCGTCGCCGCGGTGGCGTCCCTTCTTGTGGTTGTGCTGTGCGCAGGCCGCCGCGCTCTTCCTCGGCCTGCTGCTGTCGCCGACCTTGATGGACTTCCCCGAACAGGACAATCCGACCGGGCTGGCGGGAGAGTGGGGGGCGGCGGCGGCCGAGCTGTCAGCTGCGATCGTGCTCATGGCGCCGCTGTCCACGGCCGCGGCCTGGTCGGTGCACCGCCGGAGGGCCCGTACCACGGATCCGCGCCGGCTGGCCGTGCTGAACCTGGTGCAGCCCGGCGCCTGGCTGCTGGCGGCGTCCTGGTGGGGATGCATCGCGCTCACTGCCTTGGGGGGAACCTCGATAGGTGCCATGCCCGCCGAGGTGGCGGGCATGCTGGCGCTCGCCGGCACGGCGTGGGTTGCGATCCGGCGGTACGGGGTGGTCTACGGCCGCCGGGTGCTCAGCGCGACGATGGCCTACGGCCTGCTCACCGTGCTGGTGTTCACGGTGTATCTGGGCGTCGCGGCCGTCGTGCGGGTGCTGACGTCCGAGGCCGTCAGCCAGGCACTGGCCGTCGTCGCCGCGACGCTGGTGGCGCTTCCGCTGCGCGACATCCTGCAACGTGCCGTCAACCGGATCGTCTACGGCTACCGGGACGACCCGGCCGGCGCGCTCGTCCGGCTCAGCCGACGCCTCGAGGCCGCCGCTCTGCCCGAGGAGGTGCTGCCCAGTGTCGCCCGCACGGTGCAGGCCGCGCTGCGCGTCCCGTACGTGGAAGTCCGACTCGGCCAAGCTATCAGGGCACGCGCGGGCGCTCCGTCCGTCGATCCGCCGGAAGAGTTCCCGCTGCTGTTCGCGGGTGAAACGGTCGGCACGCTGGCCGTGGCCGGGCGCGATCCCGGCGGAGCCTTCACGCCTGCGGAGCGGCGACTACTGTCAGGCCTGGCCGGCCAGATCGCCGCCGCCGGCCACGCCGTGTCGCTCACCGCCGATCTGCTGCGCTCACGCGAACGGCTGGTGTCCGCGCTGGA
>NZ_JBFAMX010000270.1:0-13544 GCF_040659615.1 Nonomuraea sp. NPDC049784 | reverse complement strand
TACGGCGCACTGCGCGACGCCCCGCTTGAAGAACGGGATCACCGGCAGGTCGTCCAGCACGGCGTCCTCGCCCTGGTCCGCCAGCGGGTCGTCGGTGAAGAAGCACGGCGAGCGGCGCAGCCCCTGGAAGTCGTTGTCCACCAAGCTCGCCAGGTCCTCGTGCTCGGCCAGGCTCGGCACCGCCACGAACACCGGCACCCCGGCCTGCCGCAGATAGCGCCCCATGAGCACGTCGTCGGGCCAGGTGTCGCCCCGGTCCTTCGCCCACTCCACGTACCCCTCGGCGACCTCCCTGGGCAGCAGCAGCGCCGCCACCGGCGTGTACTCGCCCGCCCCCGCCACCCACCGCGCCCCGGCCAGCGCCCCCTGGCGGACGGCGGCGCCGTTGCGGGAGTTCCAGAACGCGAACAGGGCGAGCGCGGCGTCCGGCATGGCGCGGGCGGCGCGCTCGGCCCGCTCGAAGAACGTGCTGGACAGCACCATGTCGTCGTGCAGCAGGAAGTGGTGCGTGGAGCTCTCGGGGATGCTCGACCAGGCCAGCAGCGACGTGCGGAACGCCGAAGGGCGGCCGGCCGGATCGGGGTCGGTGACGACGCCGAGCACGTCGCCGGCCAGCCGTTCGGCCGCCTCCCTGCGCCGGGGATGTGCCATCACGGCACCGCTCAACCGCACGCCGTCGATCCCGGTCAGCTGCCCAGGCATGCGCCTACCGCGAGCTCGCCCGATTCCATCAGGTCCAGGGCGTCGCGCCGTTCCTCGCCCTCCCATTGCACCTCGCGCACCACCAGCAGCCCAGACCCGCAGGCCACCAGCACCCCGCCGACGCCGGTGGACCACACGGGCGCGAGCACGGTCCCGGCGGGTTCCGTCGCGCCGTACTCGACGAGATCTGCGCTGTGCACGTACAGCCGCCGCCCCGACACCGACGTGAACGCTCCCGGATAGGGCGCGGCCAGCGCACGCACCCAGTCGTAGAGGTCAGAGGCAGGCCGGGACCAGTCGATCAACCCGTCCTCGGGCCGCCGCTTCTCCCACCAGGACCCGCCGGGCCCCTGGGCGCGGGCCACGACGCGCCCCTCAAGCAGCAGCGGGATGTACGTCGCCAGCAGGTCCACGTTGATCTGCGTGACCTTGCGGTAGACGGCGCTGACGTCGTCGCGCCGGCTGATCGTGAACTCCCGCTGCGCGATGAGGTCGCCCGTGTCGGCCCCCTCGTCCAGGAAGAACAGGCTGACCGCGCTCGTCTCCAGCCGCTTGATGATCGTCCACGGCAGCGCGGCCCGCCCCCGGCCCTCGGGCAGCCGGGTGGGATGCAGCCCGATCGACCCCAGCGGGCACGCCGACAGCAGGGGTTCGCGCACCAGCTGCGACCACCCCGCGATCACGAACAGGTCCATGCCCTTGACCAGCTCGTACGCCTCCCCGTCGTTGATGTCGGACGTCTCCAGCAGCGGGATGCCGTGCTTGTCCGACGCCTCCCGCAGCGGCGCGTACCCGGAGCGGTGCTGCAGGTTCGGCGGGTAGCCGATCAGCAACGACGGGGGAGTGCCCTGGGCGACCAGCACGTCCACCGCCGGAGCGGCGAACTCCATCCCCGTGGCGAACGCGTACGTCTTCACAGGACCTCCCTCAACACCCCGAACGCCTCCGCCTGAGTGACACCGATCTCCGCACCGCGCAACGTGGCCAGCGCCGTCACCGACTCCTCGCTCCTGATGTGCGGCGAGGGCCGGTGCTGGCTCTTGTACGCCCGCAGCGCCGCCAGCTTCCGTTCCATGTAGGCAGAGATGTCGCAGTACGCGGTCGAACGGGGCATCGGCTCGGACGCCCACTGGATCTTCGACATCTCGTACATGAAGACGTTCGGCACCAGCCACTTGCCGAACTGCTGCGCGATCGGCCGGGCGGCGGCGAACCCGGCGTCGAAGACCGCGACGTGGTCCTGGTCGTAGTCGGCGAAGCTGGGCAGCAGCAGCAGGTCGGGCCGCCGCTCGTTCAGCGCCTGCTCGAACAGGTCGACCAGCTCCCTGCGCGGCAGCGTGTCGAGCCGCTCGGTCAGCCCGCCGTCCCCGTACGCGATCTCGAAGGTGAAGCCGAGCAGGCCCCGCACGGCCTCGATCTCCTCCAGCCGCTGCGGGTAGGTCGTGGCGCCGTCCAGCCCGTAGTGGCGCATGCCGTCCACCGCGAGATACAAGACGTGCACCTCGGCCCCGGCCTCGGCCTGCGCCGCCATCAGACCGGCGCAGCCCAGGACCTCGTCGTCGGCGTGGGGGGAGATCACCAGGACGCGGTCAAAGCGGCGCATTCACTGCCCTTCGGTCCTCGCGGGCGCGGTAGTAGTCGGCGGTGCTCAGTATCAGCTCGTCGAGCGTAACGCGCGGCCGCCAGCCCAGGTCGGTCGCCGTCCTGAGCGCCGGGATCTTGTGGAACGACTCCGCCTCCGCGTAGTGGGGGCCGTGCACGCTCCTGCCGTCCACGCCGACGATGGGGGAGGGGCTGCCGAGCAGCGACTTCACGCGCTCGGCCAGCTCCATGACGGTGACGGCGTTGGCCGGGTTGCCGACGTTGATGATGACGTCGTCGCCGTCCAGCGCCATGTCCATGTAACCGATGAGAAACGCCGTCAGGTCGCTCGCCGCGACGAACGCCCTGACCTGCTCGCCACCCGCGAACACCGTGATCGGCCGCCCGGCCAGCGCCTGCTGCACGAACGTCGGCATCACGAACCCGCCCGCCCGCGACTGCCGCGCGCCCGCCACGTTGAACGGCCGGATGACGATCCCGCGCAGCCCGTGCCGGCGGCTGTTGCAGACCATGGCCTCGGCCAGCGTCTTGGCGATCGCGTACTCGATGCGCGTGTTGTACTGGGTCGGCACGACGATGTCGTCCTTCTCGTCCAGCACGCCGCTGCGCCCGTACACCTCGGCCGAGCTGAACATGCACAGCGGCACCCCGGCGCTGACGCACGCCTCGATGACCGGCGCGGTGCTCCCGATGATGTCGTGCCCTAATCGCCCCGAGCGCGACAGGATGCTGGCCGGGCCGACGTAGGAGGCGGCGTGGATGACCCGGTCCACGCCCGCGAAGTCGCCTCCGGTCGCCAGGTGGTCCTCCACGCGCTCGCGGATGACCGTGCAGCGGGGATCCGCGTCGTAGTCCTCGCCGTCCACGACCGCGCCGGCGTTCGAGTCGATGATCCGTACGCGGTGGCCCGCCGCGAGGTAGGCGTCCACCAGATGAGAGCCGATGAAACCGAGACCGCCAGTGATGACTACTTCGCCACCTGGTGCTCGCACGGACCCGCCTTTCCCGCTCGAGGAAAACGGTCACATAGGGCTATGTAGCCCCTTAGTCACTTAGCCAGGGATTAAAACAGTTTTCGTGGTTCTTGTCACCCATGGCCACAATTTTCACCATGGCGCGTGAAGCCGGGCCGACGGGGGTAGCACCCGGGTACGTTGACCTTGGGAGACGCCTTGGGAAACACCTTGGGAGACATCGCCGATGTCCATTGAGCTCGACCTCCTGCCCAGCGGCTTCGTGCGGGCCATCGAGGAGATGGCGCTGGTGGACCACCACGTGCACGGCGTCACGTCCCACGACCTGTCGCGCAAGGCGTTCGAGGAGATGATCACCGAATCGGACCGGCCGGTGCCGCCGTGGATGACCCAGTTCGACTCCCAGCTCGGCTACGCCATCCTGCGCCACTGCGCGCCGGTGCTCGGGCTCGACCCGTACTGCACGCCGGAGGAGTACCTGGCCAGGCGCGCCAGGCTCGGCGCCGACGAGACGAACCGGCTGCTGCTGGCCGCCAGCGGCATCGGGCACTTCCTCGTTGAGACCGGCTACCGGGGCGAGGAGCTGCTCGGCCCGTCCGGCATGGCGGAGGCCGGCGGCGTGCCCGCCGACGAGGTGGTGCGGCTGGAGACCGTGGCCGAGCAGGTGGCCGCCGGCGGATGCGGGGCCGGCGCGTTCGCCGACCGGTTCGCGGAGGCGTTGTGGGAGCGCACGCGCTCGGCGCGCGGGCTCAAGAGCATCGCCGCCTACCGGTACGGGCTCGACTTCGACCCCACGCCGCCCTCGCGCGAGGAGGTCACGGAGGCCGCCGGGCGCTGGCTGTCGGAAGGGGGCAGGCTGGCGGACCCGGTGCTGCTGCGGCACCTCATCTGGACGGGGCTGGAGCGCGGGCTGCCGCTGCAGTTCCACATCGGGTACGGCGATCCGGACGTGGACCTGCGCCGGTCGGACCCGCTGCTGCTGCGCGGGCTGATCGAGCTGGCCGAGCCGACCGGGGTGCCGCTGCTGTTGCTGCACTGCTACCCGTACCAGCGGCACGCGGGGTTCCTGGCGCACGCGTACCCGAACGTGTTCTTCGACGTGGGGCTGGGGGTGAGCTACACGGGGGCGCGCAGCGTGGCGGTGGTGGCGGAGAGCCTGGAGGTGGCGCCGTTCGCGAAGATCCTCTTCTCGTCCGACGCCTTCGGGCCCGCCGAGCTGCACCACCTCGGGGCGCTGCTGTGGCGGCGGGCGATGGCGCGGGTGCTGGGCGGGTTCGTGGCCGAGGGGGAGTGGTCGGTGGAGCAGGCCATGCGGGTGGCGTTCATGGTGGGCGCCGGAAACGCCCGCAGAGTCTACGATCTGGGGGGCGGCTAGCGACCTTCCCGGCGAGGACGTCTAGGCTCAGCCACGATGGACCTCGAAACATTCACCCCAGGTTCGGGACTCCTCGAACCCCGGGCCGCACTCCGCTCCGACGCGCCCGCCCTCGATCTCAACGGGATGTGGCGCTTCCGCCTCTCACCCACCGCGAACATCCCCGATGACTTCGCCCAGCCGCCCTTCGACGACTCGGACTGGGGCTCGCTCCCGGTCCCGTCTCATTGGAACCTGCACGGCCACGGCGCGCCCGCGTACACGAACGTCGACTTCCCCATCCCGATCGACCCGCCCCGAGTCCCGGACGAGAACCCGACCGGTGACTACCGCCGCGTCTTCGACCTGCCGGAGGGCTGGACGGGCGGGCGGCTGCGGTTCGAGGGCGCCGACTCCTTCGCCAGGGTCTGGCTCAACGGCCACGAGCTGGGCTTCTGGACCGGCAGCAGGCTGCCCGCCGAGTTCGACGCGGGGCCGTACCTCCGGCCCGGGCGCAATGTGCTCGCCGTCCGCGTGCACCAGTGGTCGGCCGCCACCTACCTGGAAGACCAGGACATGTGGTGGCTGCCCGGCATCTTCCGGGACGTCACGCTCACCCGCTCCGCCGCCGACGTCTTCGTGCACACCTCCTACGCCGACGGCCGCGCCACGCTCAGCTTCGAGGGCTCCGGGAGGCTGAGCGTCCCCGAGCTCGGCGTCGCCGACCTCGCGCCCGGGGTCGAGGTGCCGGTGGAGGCGGAGCCGTGGACGGCCGAGACGCCCCGCCTGTACGACGCCGTCGTGACGTTCCCCGAGGAGACGGTACGGCTGCGCATCGGCTTCCGCACGATCTCCATCGTCGACGGCGTGCTCCTCGCCAACGGCCGCCCGCTGCTGTTCAAGGGCGTGAACCGGCACGAGTTCCACCCGTCGCGCGGCCGGGCGGTCCCGTACGAGACGATGCGCGAGGACGTGCTGCTGATGAAGCGGCACAACGTCAACGCCGTCAGGACCAGCCACTACCCGCCCCACCCGGACTTCCTCGACCTGTGCGACGAGCTGGGCCTGTGGGTGATCGACGAGTGTGACCTCGAGACCCACGGCTTCGGCGAGGTCGGCTGGCGCGGCAACCCCACGGACGACCCGCGCTACGCCGACGCGCTGCTCGACCGCATGCGCCGCATGGTCGAACGCGACAAGAACCACCCCAGCGTCATCATGTGGTCGCTCGGCAACGAGGCGGGCGTCGGCCGCAACCTGGCCGTCATGGCCGACTGGACCCGTTCGCGTGACTCGTCCCGGCCGATCCACTACGAGGGGGACCGGTCGTGCGCGCACACGGACGTGTATTCGCGCATGTACGCCTCGCACGCCGAGGTCGAGGCCATCGGGCGGCGCGAGGAGGCCCCCCTCGACGACCCCGCGCTGGACGCGCGGAGGCGGGGCATGCCGTTCATGCAGTGCGAGTACGCCCACGCCATGGGGAACGGGCCCGGCGGGCTGGTCGAGTACCAGGAGCTGTTCGAGCGGTATCCGCGGCTGGCCGGAGGGTTCATCTGGGAGTGGATCGACCACGGGCTGGCGCATCCTGTCCATGAGTACGCGTACGGTGGTGACTACGGGGAGCCCGTGCACGACTCGAACTTCGTGATCGACGGGCTGGTGTTCCCCGATCGCACGCCCTCGCCTGGGCTGGTCGACCTGAAGAAGGTGTTCGAGCCGGTCCGTTTCGAGTTCGGGGACGGCGTGGTGCGGGTCGTCAACAACCACGGTTTCGTGGACCTGTCGCACCTGGAGTTCGTCGCCACTGTGGAGGAGAACGGAAAGACGGTGGCCGAGCATCAGCTGTCGGTGCCCGCTGAGGGCGGCGAGGTCAAGCTGCCCTTCACGTCCGGCTCCGGCGACGGGGACGCCTCGGGGGCCGAGCTGTGGCTGACCGTGCGCGCCGTTCTTGCCTCCGACCAGCCGTGGGCCGCGGCGGGGCACGAGATCGCCTGGGGCCAGACCCGCCTCACGCCCCCCGGAACGCCCACAGCACCGCGACCCGCCGCTCCCGGCTCTCCGAGGCGAGTCGTCGTGGACGGGCAGGAGCGTCACGTCCTCGGCGACGCGGCGTTCGACCCGGCCACCGGACGGCTCGTGCGGCTCTTCGGCCTTGACGTCGAGGGCCCGCGGCTCGACCTGTGGCGGGCGCCGACCGACAACGACCGGTACGGCGGCCTGGAAGCGAAGTGGCGCGGCCTCGGCCTGCACCGCCTCACGCACCGGGTGGACTCCGTCGACCTCGGCGACGAACTGACCGTACGCACCAGGGTCGCGCCCGCCGCGACCGACCTTGGAATGCTGGCGACGTACCGGTGGGCCCTGTCCGGGGACGGCGAGCTGCTGCTGACCGTGGACATCGAGCCCGACGGCGACTGGCAGGATCCGATCCCGCGCCTCGGCCTCACGATGACCCTGCCGGGGACAGCCGTGGACCGGGTCACGTGGTTCGGGCGCGGACCGGGCGAGGCGTACCCGGACACGGGCATGGCCGCGCGGGTGGGCCGCTGGACGGCCAGCATCGAGGAGCTGCAGACGCCGTACGTCTACCCGCAGGAGAACGGTCACCGGGCCGACGTGCGGTGGGCCTCCTTCGGGGCGTTCACGGTGTCGGGCGATCCGGTGTTCGGGCTGACGGCACGCCGGTGGAGCGCCGACGAACTGGCCGCCGCCTCCCACCGGCCCGACCTGGTGGCGGGGGACCGGGTGCACCTGCACCTGGACCTCGCCCACCAGGGCATCGGCACCGCCACGTGCGGGCCGGGGGCGCTGCCGAAGTACGAGCTGAGGGCGCACCCCGCCACATTCAGCCTCCGCTTCGCGCCAGGGACCCGCTGACACCACAGGCCGGGTGCCGCCCACGACTGAGGGCGGCACCCGGCCGCAACGGGACGCGGCACTGACCGGCGGGAGCCGGTCGGGTCAGTCGGCCACCGTGAGAACGGTGCCCGCACCGACGGTCAGCCCGCCTTCCCGGATCGCGAAGCCGAGCCCGGGCTCCAGCGCCACCGCCTTGCCCAGCTCGACCACCACGTCCACGGTGTCACCCGGCTGAGCGGCCACCGAGCCACCGGGCTCAGCCGGCAGCAGCGTCATCTCGCCGGGCACATCCGTCGTCCGCAGGTAGAACTGCGGCCGGTACCCGGACGCGATCGGCTTGCGCCGCCCGCCCTCCTCCGCGGTCAGCAGGTAGACGCGGGCGGTGAAGGACCGCTGGGCCCGCTGGCTGCCGGGCGCCGCCAGCACCATGCCGCGCCGTACCTGCTCGCGCCGGACCCCGCGCAGCAGCACGGCCGCGTTGTCACCGGCCTCGCCCCGCTCCATCGTCTTGCCGAACGTCTCCACGCCCGTCACGACGGCGCTGAACCCGTCCCCGAACCCGATCGCCTCCACCGTGTCACCGACCCGGACCGTGCCGCGCTCGATGGCCCCGGTGACGACCGTGCCCCGGCCGGTGACCGTGAGCACGTTCTCGACCGGCATGAGGAACGGCGCGTCCACGTACCGCACGGGCACGGGGATGTGGTCGTCCACAGCCTGGAGCAGCGCCTCGATCGACGCCGTCCAGACCGGGTCGCCCTCCAGCGCCCGCAGACCGGACACCCGCACCATCGGGACGCCGGTGTAGCCGTGCTCGGCCAGCAGATCCTGCAGCTCCAGCTCGACCAGGTCGATCAGCTCCGGGTCCGCGCCGTCGGCCTTGTTGACGGCCACGACCAGGTGCTCGACCCCGACCCGCTTGGCGAGCAGCACGTGCTCCCGGGTCTGCGGCATGATCCCGTCGTGCGCGGACACGACCAGGATCGCGCCGTCGAGCTGCGCCGCCCCCGTGATCATGTTCTTCACGTAGTCGGCGTGGCCGGGCATGTCCACATGGGCGTAGTGCCTGGTGGCGGTCTCGTACTCGACGTGCGAGATGTTGATCGTGATCCCCCGCTGCGCCTCCTCGGGCGTGCGGTCGATCCTCTCGAACGGCGTGTACGTGGCCTGTCCTCGCTCAGCCAGCACCTTCGTGATGGCAGCGGTCAACGTGGTCTTCCCGTGATCGACGTGCCCCATCGTGCCGATGTTGAGATGAGGCTTGTTCCGTACGTAGGCCTGCTTGGCCATGGTTCCTTCCTGACATACCTGGAAATTTCGTGACCCGTCCGGGCCGACAACCTCCCCCCGCCGGGTCACCTCAGGGACGTACGGGAAGAGGTCAACGCTCCAGGCCGTCGCAGACACGCTCAAGCACACCCGGCACCGCGGGCGTCGCAAGGTGAGCGTGCAGGAACATGAGGAACATAGTGCGACCACCAGCACGCAACCGCAACGGAATATTCCCGACGGGGGCTGGTGTGCCGGCTCGCCATCTACCCCCAGTCGCAGGAGTAGCCGTAGTGCGCCAGCCCTCCCCGAACGGGATGCCCAGGCGGCAATGGCGTGCCGGTCGCCTCCCGCAAAGTCGCGACCGTCTGGTTCGAGATAGCCATGCCGCGCGACGCTAGCCCATCCGCACGGCGATCTCCGGCCTCGTCACGTTACGCCCGTCGCCACGACGGGGTCCTGCTTCATGGTGCGTAGCGGAGACAACCAGAGGGTCAGGGGCCCCAAACCGACGAGGATCGCGGCGGCGAGCAAGGTCATCCGCATGCCGATCACCTCAGCCACTGCCCCGGCGAGCAGGGCGCCGAGCGGGGCGCTGCCCCACGACAGCCATCTGGTGGTTGCCGCGAGTCTGCCCTGCAGGTCCGAAGGGGTGATGAGCTGGCGCAGGCTACGCTGGCTGATCTGGACGAGGATCGCGCCGACGAGCAGGACGGTCCACCCGGCGCCGACCACGATCGCCCCGGCGAGCCCGGGCGAGACCAGGACCAGCGGGAAATCGCCGACGGCGTAGACGAGTGAGCTCCACAACACCGTCCGCGCGATGCCGAGCCTGGCGATGACTCGATGGGCGAGCAACCCACCAAGGACGCCGCCGAGCGAGCTCAGCCCGAGCACCAGGCCGGTCACGTACGGCGGCCACCGCAGTTCCTGAGTGGCGTAGATGATCCCGAGGGCGTTGGTGCCCGCGAGGGTGAAGGAGAAGATCGGCCCGGACACCGCGATCGGGCGGATCAGGCGGTTGGTGTAGACGTAGCGCAGCCCTTCGGCGATCTCCTTCCACATCCTGGCGTCCGGCTTCGGCTCGGGCTTCGGCTCTGGGGTGCGGATCGACCAGATGGCCAGGGCGGCGACGAAGAAGGAGATGGCGTCGGCCAGCATCGCCCTGACCGCGCCCACCAGGTCGACCAGGACCCCACCGAGCGAGGCGCCCACCGTCATCGCTCCCGTCATCGCCAGACTGAGCTTGGCGTTGCCTTCGACCAGCCGGTCGGGGCCGAGCACGATGAGCGGGTAGCTCTGGTAGACCGGGTTGAACAGGGTCTCGCAGATCCCGGCGACCGCCGCCACCGCATAGAGCTGGCCCAACGTCAGCCCGTCGAACATTCCGGCCACCGGGATCGACACCATGGCTGTTCCCGCGATGAGATGGGTGCAGATCATGACCGGCCGCTTACGCCACCGGTCCGCCAGCGCCCCGGCGGGCAGTGAGACGAACAGCACGGGCAACTTGCGAGCGGCGGCGACCACACCCATCTCGAACGGTGAAGCCCCCAGCACCACACCCGCGACCAGCGGCAACGCCAGCAGGGTCACTTCGCTGCCGAGCATGCTGGCGCTCTGGCCGCTCCACAGAAGGACGAAATCACGATGACGCCACAGTGATCGCTTCCCTGACATTCCCGGTATCTTGCCACGGCCCTGTCCGGGCGTGATCGCAGCGATGCCATGGGAAGAGCGCGCCCTCGGCACGAGTCGAACCTGCGGCACCCTCCTTAGGAGAGCGCGGGCCGCGGGGACCGGTTCTCATGGAGTTCTCAGGCGCGCTTTGTAGCACTTTCGACTGAGTTTTATGAATATGGGGGCATGGAGCGCGTGCCGCAGGAGGTCGGTGCGGCCGGGGCTCAGGGAGCTCAGGGAGCCGTGGCCGGGAAGGCTCGGCGGTTTGTCGTCGGGGGCTGCGCACTGGTCGTCGTGGCGGTGCTGGCGTACTGGCTGGGAAGTAGCGGTGGGAACGGCGAAGGGGCCGCGCCCAGGCCGAGCGCGACCCCGACGCCCAGTGCGACGCTCACGACGGCCGAGGTCTTCAAGAGGGTCGGGCCGTCGGTGGTGGTCATTCAGGCCGGGAAGTCGCTCGGAACAGGGGTGATCGCGGCCGAGGACGGGACGATCCTGACCGCGCACCACGTCATCAAGGGTACGAAGGACGTCAACCTGACATTCGCCGACGGCACCAAGACGAAGGCCGTTGTCGCGTCGTCGAATCCCAAGCGCGACGTCGCGACCCTCAAGCCCGCGAAGCTGCCGGAGATCGTCGTCCCCGCGACGCTCGGCGGCGCCGTGGCGGTGGGCGCGCCCGTTGTGGCGATCGGCAATCCGCTGGGTCTGACCTACAGCGTCTCCACCGGCGTGGTGTCGGGTTTGAACAGGACCACCGAAGAGGGAGATCGCGACCTGGGCGGGCTCATCCAGTTCGACGCCTCCGTCAATCCGGGCAGCTCCGGCGGTCCACTCCTGGACGCTCGCGGCCTGGTCATCGGGATCGTTGTCTCGATCGCCGACCCGGGAGGCGACGAGGCGTTCGCCGGTATCGCCTTCGCGGTGCCGATCGGCGCGGCACTGGGTGGTAACGAAGGCGACGGCCCGCCGGGCGACGGACCGCAGATATGACCGGATGCGTCACGAGAAGGAACACCATATGACCTCGACCAAGTCCCCCGATTCGGCTCATCCGCTCGAACAGGTGCTGTTCGAGGTCAAACGCACGATCGTCGGGCAGGACGTCCTGCTGGAGCGCATGGCCGTCGCGCTGATCGCCGACGGTCACCTGCTGGTGGAGGGCGTGCCGGGCCTGGCCAAGACGCTCGCGGTGAGGTCGCTGGCCGCCACGATCGCCGGGAGTTTCCAGCGCGTCCAGTTCACCCCCGACCTGGTGCCCGCCGACCTCGTGGGCACGCGGGTCTACCACCAGCACTCCGGGGAATTCAAAACCGAGCTCGGCCCGGTGTTCGCGAACCTGCTGCTGGCCGACGAGATCAACCGCGCCCCCGCCAAGGTGCAGAGCGCCCTGCTGGAAGTGATGCAGGAACATCAGGTGACGATCGGCCGTGAGACGTTCCGGGTGCCCGAGCCGTTCCTGGTCATGGCGACGGAGAACCCGATCGAGTCGGAGGGCACCTACCCGCTGCCCGAAGCGCAGGTCGACCGTTTCATGATGAAGGTGGTCGTCGACTATCCGACGCAGGCCGAAGAGCAGGCGATCGTCGGACGGGCGCTGCGTCCGCCCGAGCCGCCGCAGCCGATGGTGACGGCTGAGGACCTGATCAAGATGCGGGCCCGTGCTCAGAAGGTGTACGTCGATCCGGCGATCGTCGACTACGCGGTACGGCTGGTCTCCGTGACGCGTTCCCCCGCGACGGCCGGGCTCGGCGAGCTGGAACGGTACGTCACCTACGGGGCGAGCCCGCGGGCGTCCATCGCGCTCGTCACGGGCGCCCGGGCGCTGGCGTTCCTGCGTGGACGCGACTACGCCCTGCCGCACGACCTGTCCGAGCTCGCGCTCGACGTGCTGCGCCACCGCCTCGTGCTGTCGTATGAGGCCCTCGCGGATGATGTCGACGCCGACACGATCATCACCAGGGCGCTCGGGGCCGTCCGGGCACCCGACGTCGTCCTGCAGAACCGCTGAGCTGCCATGGCCACCACCCCCGAAAGGCTCCTGCTCCGCCTGGAGTGGAAGGTCGTCCGCAGGCTGGATGGCCGGCTCCAGGGCGCCCACCGCACCGCGCACCGCGGCTCCGGGATCGACTTCACCGGGTTGCGCGTCTACAGCGACGGCGACGACGCCCGGCACATCGACTGGAACGTGACCGCACGGCTGGACGAGCCGCACCTGCGCGTGTTCACCGAGGACCGCGAGCTGACGGTGTGGCTCGTGCTCGACCGGTCGGCGTCGATGGCGGCCGGCCGGCCGGGGCGCGGCAAGCACGACGTACTGGCCGAGCTCGCGCTCGTCCTCGCTCGGCTGTTCGGCCGGGGCGGCAACCGCGTCGGCGCCCTGCTGTTCGACACCGGGATGCTGCGCGTCGTGCCGCCCGGCACCTCCCGGCGGCACGCGCTGCGGATCGGCGCCGAGCTGGAACGCACCTCCGAACGCACCGCTGGGGCGCGCGGTAGCGCCACCACCGACCTGGCGGAGATGCTCGATGCGGCCGGACGGCTCGCGCGCCGCCGCGCACTCATCGTCGTGCTGTCGGACTTCATCGGCGACGGCGACTGGGAGCGCTCGCTCCAGCGCCTGGCCCGGCGGCACGAGGTCGTCGCACTGCGGATCGTGGACACCGCCGACGACGTGCTGCCCGAAGCCGGGCTGATCGTGGTCGAGGACGCCGAGACCGGCGAGCAGCTCGTCGTCGACTCCGCCGACCCGCTGCTGCGGGTACGCTTCCGCGCCGCCGTCGACGCCCGCGACGCACGGCTCGCGGCGGGCATGCGCCGGGCCGGGGTGCCCGTCCACCGCATCGACACCGATCGGGATCTGGCCGAGGCGCTCGTCGAGGTCGTCGCCCGAACCCGGGACCGGTCATCATGACCGAGCTTGTCGAGGTCATCAATAAGCACAGCACCTTGGTCATGAGGCCGACGAAGGAGGTCTCATGACCGAGCTTGTCGAGGTCATCAACAGACACGGAGGAGGCTCATGACCCTGTCCTCCCCGCTGCTGCTGGCCGTCGGACTGCTCGTCACGGCGGCGCTCACCTGGGCGGCCGTCGTCTCGGCGC
>NZ_JBFAMX010000269.1:0-13572 GCF_040659615.1 Nonomuraea sp. NPDC049784 | reverse complement strand
CTACCTGGCGCTGCTGCTGTCCAGCCTCCGCCCCTCGCCCGGCGAACTGCCCGCCCCGTCCTGCTCGTGAAGGGACGGCCAGGGGCGACCCCCTGACCGTCCCTCCGCGCTGCTCAGAACCCGCTGCCCTGGATGCCGGCCGACGCGGCGGTCGCCACCGCCCACCACCGTGACCAACGCGACCATCAGGGCCAGAACGAATCGACGCCAACGAGTCATGGCACGCCCCCTTCCGGGTCGGGGGATCGACCCGCCTCGGTATTCGCCGCACCGGCCCCGGCGGATCACGTCTTGGGCAGAGTGACCGGTGGCCCGCCCGCCGCCGTCGTCCACGCATGTACGCGCCACGGGTCCTGGCCGCCGGATGAGGAGGACCGGACTGGCGCCGTGGCGAGCAGCAGGAGCACGGCGGCTAAGCGTCGCATGGCATCTCCTCCGCGCAAATGCTTGCTTGGCTAAGAGGCGTCCCGATCACGGCACCAGGCATCGGCGGTCACGTCAACACCCGCTGCATTGACAGTCAAAACAACCAAGCGCATGCTTGGCGGCATGGTCGAGTCCAGGAGATCCGGCAACACCCTGACCCCCGCAGGTCAGACCCGCCGCACCCTGCTCAAAGGGGCCGCCGTCGCAGGTGGCGCCCTGGCCACGGGCACGGCGCTGGGCAGCGCGCCCGCCCGCGCCGACACCGAGTACGACGTCGTGGTCGTGGGCGCCGGCGCCGCCGGGATGACCGCGGCGCTGACGGCCGCCAAGCGCGGGCTGCGCACGATCGTGCTCGAGAAGGCCTCCACGTTCGGCGGCTCGGCCGCCCGGTCGGGTGCGGGCATCTGGATCCCGTGCAACGAGGTCGTCCTCGCCGCTGGAGTGCCGGACACCCCGGCCAAGGCCGCCGCCTACCTCGCCCGCGTCGTCGGCGACACGGTGCCCGTCGAACGGCAGCGGGCGTTCCTCGCGGCCGGGCCCGCCATGATCTCGTTCGTGCTGCGGAACAGCCCGCTGCGCTTCCGTTTCATGGAGGGCTACTCCGACTACTATCCGGAGTTCCCCGGCGGGATGCCGAACGGGCGCTCCATCGAGCCCGCCCAGCTCGACGGCAACATCCTCGGCGCCGAGCTGGCCCGGCTCAACGGCCCCTACATCCCCACCCCGGCCGGCCTGGTGGTCTACAGCGCCGACTACAAGTGGCTCACGCTCGCCGCGGTCAACCCCAAGGGTCTCGAAGTGAGCACCGCGTGCCTGGCGCGGGGCACCGAGGCCGCGCTGCGCGGCGAGAAACCGCTCACCATGGGACAGGCCCTGGCCGGCGGCCTGCGCGCCGGGCTGCTCGCGGCAGGCGTCCCGGTGCTGCTGAACACCCCGCTGCTCGACCTGACCATCGAGTCCGGCCGTGTAACGGGCGTGGTCACGCCCGGCGGAACGGTCAAGGCCCGGCGCGGAGTGATCGTCGGCTCCGGCGGGTTCGAGCACAGTGCGGCCATGCGCGCGGAGTTCCAGCGCCAGCCCATCGGCACGAGCTGGACCATCGGCGCCAAGGAGAACACCGGCGACGGCATCGAGGCCGGCGAGCGCGCCGGGGCCGCGCTCGACCTGATGGACGACGCCTGGTGGGGCCCGGCGATCCCGCTGCCCGGCCAGCCGTACTTCTGCCTGGCCGAACGCACGCTGCCCGGCTGCATCCTGGTCAACGGCGACGGCGTGCGCTTCGTCAATGAGGGCGCCACCTACAGCGACGTCGTCCACGTCATGTACGACCGCAACACCCCAGCCGCGCCGCACATCCCCGCCTGGCTGATCGTCGACCAGAACTACCGCGACAAGTACCTCTTCCGGGACGTCGCGCCGCTGCTGCCGCTGCCCGACGCCTGGTTCGACAGCGGCGCCGCGTACAAGGCGTGGACGATCGAGCAGCTGGCCCAGAAGATCGGCGTCCCGCAGGCCGCGCTGCGTGGCACGATCAACCGGTTCAACGGGTTCGCGGTGACCGGCAAGGACCTCGACTTCCACCGCGGGGACAGCGCCTACGATCGCTATTACGCCGACCCGCTGGTCAAGCCCAACCCGTGCCTGGCGCCGCTGTGGCTGCCGCCGTTCTACGCGTTCAAGATCGTCCCCGGGGACCTCGGCACCAAGGGCGGGATGCGCACGGACGCACGCGCGCGGGTGCTGCGGGCGGACGGCTCGGTCATCCCCGGCCTGTACGCCGCGGGCAACGCCAGCGGAGCCGTCATGGGCCACAGCTACGCCGGCTCCGGCTCCACCATCGGACCCGCCATGACCTTCGGCTACGTGGCCGCGAACGACATCGCCGACACCCCTTAATACGTTTGCGGGCGCCCCCGCGGCAGAGCACCATGGCGGAATGCGCTTCTCGATCAACATCCCGAACTTCGGGGACTTCGCCGACCCCCGCACCGTCGCCTCGCTGGCCGTCGCGGCGGAGCGGGCGGACTGGGACGCCCTGTTCGTCTGGGATCACGTCGTCCATGTCAAGAGCCGGCGGCGCGCGTTCGGCGACCCTTGGATGCTGCTCACGGCGGCGGCGATGGCGACCACCCGGATCAAGCTCGGCACCCTGGTCACCCCGGTCGCCCGGCGGCGGCCGCAGCAGCTCGCCCGCCAGGTCGCCACGCTCGACGTGCTCAGCGGCGGGCGGGTGATCTTCGGCGCGGGGCTGGGCGGGCCGATCGAGGACGAGTACGGCAGCTTCGGCGAGCCCACAGACCCGGTCGAGCTCTCCGAGCGCCTCGACGAGGGGCTGGACCTGCTGTCCCGCTACTGGACCGGTGAGCCGGTCACCCATCACGGACGGCACTACCAGGTCGAGGACGTCGCCCTGCTGCCCCCGACCGTGCAGCGCCCCCGCCCGCCGGTCTGGATCGCCGGGTTCTGGCCGAACCGCAAGCCGATGCGCCGGGCCGCCCGCTGGGACGGCGCGGTCCCGCTGTTCGGGCCGGGCTCACACGGGTACGGCCCGCCCGCCGACCAGGTCCGCGACCTGGTGGCGTACCTCCGCGAGCACCGCCAGGACGACAGGCCCTTCGAGATCGTCGTCGGCGGCGTCAGCCCCGCCGGCGGATCCAAGGCCCGCGACCTGCTCGGCCCGCTGCAGGAGGCCGGGGCCACCTGGTGGGACGAGCGGCAGCCCATCGACAGCCCCGACAACGAGCGGCTCGCACCCGTGCTGCGCCGCGTCGAGCAGGGCCCACCGACGGTTTAGGAAAGTCCCAGCGGTCTGCCATGATTCAAGCGCATTAAGTGATCATCGCTTGAAGGAGTTCCCCCTTGGACCGCCGACGCTTTCTCACCCTGACCGGCGCAGCCGGGCTTGCCGCCGTGGACTTCGCCCGCCCCGCTCTGGCGGCGAGCTACCCGTTCGCCACCGCCGGCGTCCCCGACGAGCTGAAGACGAAGATGGGCGAGCTGGCGCCTTATGGCATCACGGCTGCCGCGTTCACGCCGTCCGGCGGCTGGGTGATCGTCACCCAGGACGGGCGCTATTTCGCTCGCGGCGTGCCCGACGCGTGTTTCGCCGAACTGGGCAAGATGATCAAGGCGGGCGGGAAGATCCACTGCGTGGCCTTCCCGCCCGAAGGCGGCGATCGCTGGGTGATCACCGGTGACAAGGGGATGTCCGCGCGCGGCCTGCCCGAGGAGTGCCACCAGCGCGTCAGCGACAGCTACGCCGCCGGCCGCCAGGTCGTGCACGTCGCCTTCCCGCCGGCCGGCGGCAACCGCTGGGTGGTGGCCGACACGCAGGGCTTCTACGTCCGGGGCATCGACGACGAGTGCTACCAGATGATGCGGAACCTCACGCAGGGCGGACGCCGCGTGACCCGAGTCGCCTTCCCCAAGGCGGGCGGGTGGACGATCGTCGCGCAGGACGAGTTCTACGCGCGCGGCGTCGACGACGCCTGCTTCAAGCAGATGAACGCCCTCGCCGCCGACGGCTGGCAGCTGCACGACGTGGCCTTCTCACCGAGCGGCGGCTGGACGCTGAGCTCGCGCGGCAAGGTGCCCGCGCTGCCCGCCGACCGGGCGCGGCAGGTCGAGAACGCGGTGGGCGGCGCCACCATCTGGCAGCGGATGAGCGCCTGGAAGACGCCGGGCGTGGCCGTCGCGGTGGTGGTCGGCAACAAGATCGCCTGGTCCACCGGGTACGGCTGGCTGGAGGCGGGCAGCGGCGCCGCCGCCCATCCCGAGACCGCCTTCCAGGCCGCCTCCATCAGCAAGGCCGTGGCCTCGGTCGGCGTGCTGCGCCTCATGCAGACGCTCAAGCAGCCCTTGACCAGCGACATCCGCCCCTACCTGGGCTGGACGCTGCCGCGCCGCTCGTGCGTCTCCGACACGGCCGTTCCCACCATCGACCGCCTCCTGACCCACCGGGCCGGCGTCATCGGCCGCGGCTCCACGTCCCCTTCCGGCGCCTGCTCCGGCTTCGACTCCGGCGGCGGCGGCTTCGCCGGCTACGGCCCGGACGCGACCGTGCCCACGCTGCTGCAGGTCATGAACGGCGAGGGCAACTCCCCGAAGATCGAGCTCACCACCGACCCGGGGGCCGAGTTCCACTACTCCGGGGGCGGCTTCGTGCTCCTGCAGCGGATGGTGGAGCAGAAGAGCGGCCTCACGCTGGCCCAGTACATGGACAAGGAGGTGTTCGCGCCGCTCGGCATGAAGAACAGCTCGTACGCGCTGTCGCCCGGCTTCGAGCTGGCCGCCGGCCACACCGCCACCGGCGCCGTGATCCCCGGCAAGCGCAACCGCTACCCCGAGTCGGCCGCCGCCGGCCTCTACACCAACGTCCTCGACCTGTGCCGCCTGGTGTCCTACCTCAACAAGGCATGGACCGCCTCCGGCGACATCGCCGGACCGCTCACCAAGGCCTCCGTCCGCACGCTGCTCACCCGCGGCCCCGAGCCCACCATGGGGCGCGGGTTCTTCGTCGCCGGCTCCGGGACGAAGAACTTCTCCTACACCCACGACGGCTCCAACTACGGCTTCAAGTCCGTCTTCAAGGGCTACCCGGAGCTCGGCGCCGGCTACGCGGTCCTGGCCAACGGCAACAACATGACCGTGGTCAACGAGATCGCCGCGGCCATCCGCTCGGTCTACGGCTGGGCCTGACCCGACCTCCGCGGCCACTTCCCTGGGCCCCCGGCACGCTGGCCGGCATCGGCGGCAAGGCCGAGGCGGACGGTGCCGGGGCCGGCATCCTCGAGCAGACCGCGCGCCGGGAGGCCGCGGAGGAGGTCGGCGTCGACCTGACGGGCACCGGTCTCACCTATGTGGAGAGCGCCTGCTTCGTGACCGACGACGGCGACCCGCTGATCAACGTCGTCTTCCGCGGCGAGCTGCCGCCGCAGGCCCGTCCGGTGGTGGCCGCGCCGGACGAGGCCGCCGAGCTGACCTGGCTCACCCCCGAGGAGGCCGTAGCCTACCCCGGCTGCCCACCGTGGATCCTGCGCAGCCTGCGGCGCATGGCTCAGGCGGACAGCGGCCATCTAGCCTCGGGTCTGCCGTACAAACACGCCTCTTGTACGGCGCCGCGGGCTGGGACAGACCTCTTGGTCACTCGGCCCGCATGCGCCCGACCTCCGACTGGAAGACCTCCTCCGTCTTGCCCAGGAAGCCGGCGATCAGTTCCAGCTGCTCCTCGGTGTAGCCGTCCATCGCGCCGCGCCACGCCCGTACGAACGGGGCGAACACCGGGGCGATCACCTGCGCGGCCTCCTGAACCTGGAGCGTCACCACGACCTTGCGGCGGTCGCCGCTGTCGCGTTCACGCCGCACGTACCCCCCCGCCTCAAGTCTGTCGATCACCCCGGTGACGGACGCGGTCGTGATGCCCGCGCGCCTGGCCAGCTCGCTCGCCGTCAGCGGGCCGTCGCTGAGCAGATTGAGGCAGTGCAGGTCAGTGGTGTTGACGCCGATGCGCTCGGCGGCGCCCTGGCTCATCGCCACCGACAGCGCGTTGGTACGGCGCAGTGCGTCGAGCAGCTGGGCCACGAGCTCGGCACGCCTTGACATCGCCATCCAAACTCCTTAGCGTTCCAAGTGTTTAGGAAAACTAGAGATATGGTTCTCTAGTGGCTAGATTACCGTAAGGAGAGCGCGATGAAGGATGTCATCAAGCGTTTCTACGACGAGGTGCTCAACGCCGACGACCTCGACGTAGCCGACGAGATCGTCGGCCCCGGCTTCGCGCCCCGTGGCGGCGACGTCACCGGCCCCGAGGCGCTCAAGCAGACCGCCCGCTACCTCCGTTCGGCGCTGCCCGACCTGCGCTTCGACATCGAGGACATGATCGCCGAAGGCGACCGGGTGGCCACCCGGTGGACGCTGCGCGGCACGCACGAAGGCGACTTCTTCGGCTTCCCGCCCACCGGCAAGCCCCTGGAGGTCCGCGCCTGCGTCGTCTTCCGCATGGAGGACGGCAAGGTCGCCGAGATCTGGCCGGTCATCGACTCCAGCTCCCTCGCGGCTGCCAGAGGATGACTAGTCGGCGGGCAGGCCGTTGCGGCGGGCCAGTGTGTGCAAGGCGCTTCGCAGCACCTTCGCCTCCTCGTCGGCGAGTCCTTCGGCCAGCTCCGCGTCGATCTCGGCCGCCGCCTCGGTGCAGGCGGCCGGCCTTGAGCAAGGCGGAAGGCCGCGCCCCCACGGGCACGGCCTTCGGGATGCGGTCAGGCGGTGGCCGGAGCCTCCTGCTTGGTCTGCTCGGGCAGGTCCAGGCTGTCGCGCAGCTTGGCGGGCTTGAGGAACGCCGCGGCGACGAGGCCGACGGCGGCGATCGCGGCCGAGATGAGGAAGATGTGGCCGGTGGCGTCGCCGTACGCGGCCCTGACGATCGTCTTGATCGGCTCGGGCAGCGCGGCGATGTTGAGGCTGCCGCCCGCCGCGCTCCCGGCGGCGGGGATGCCGGCCTTGGCCAGGCCCTCGACGATGTTGGAGGCGACCTGGTTGGCCAGCACGGCGCCCAGCACCGACACGCCGACGGTGCCGCCGAGCGAGCGGAAGAAGGTGACCGCGCCGCTGGCGGCGCCGATCTCGCTCAACGGGACGGTGTTCTGGATGACCAGGACGAGATTCTGCATCGACATGCCGACGCCGACACCGACCGCCAGCATGTAGACCGAGATCAGCACCATCGGGGTCTCGTGGTCGATCGTGGCCAGGCCGGCGAAGCCCAGCAGCAGGACGACCAGGCCGACCAGGATGAACGGCTTGGTCTGGCCGGTCCTGGAGACCATCCTGCCGCTGATCGTCGAGGAGAGGAGCACGCCGAGCATCATCGGGATGGTCAGCAGGCCGGCGGCGGTAGGGCCGTAGCCGCGGCCGATCTGGAAGTACTGACCCAGGAAGACCGAGCCGCCGAACATGGCCATGCCGACCGCGAGGCTGGCCAGGATGGCCAGGGCGGGGGTGCGGCGGCTGATGACATGAAGCGGGACGACCGGCTCCTTGACCCTTGACTCGATCCAGGTGGCCAGGGCGAGCAGCAGCACGCCGCCGCCTGCCATGGCCGCGGTCTGCCAGGACAGCCAGTCGAAGTCGTTGCCGACGAAGGTGACCCAGATGAGCAGGATGCTGACGCCGGCGGCGATGAGGGTGGCGCCCCAGTAGTCGATGCTCACGTCCGAACGGCGCACGGTCGGGATGTGCAGGGTCTTGGCCAGCAGCGCGAAGGCAAGGACTGCGAAGGGTACGGCGACGAAGAAGCACCAGCGCCAGCCGAGCCAGGAGGTGTCGGCGATGAGACCGCCGAGCAGCGGGCCGCCGACGGTGGCCACGGCCATGACCGCGCCGAGGTAGCCGTTGTAGCGGCCGCGCTCCTTGGGGCTGATCATCGCGGCGATGACGACCTGGGCGAGGATCTGCAGGGCGCCCATGCCCAGGCCCTGGACCGCGCGGAAGGCGATGAGCTGCCCGGTGTTCTGGGCGAAGCCGCAGGCCAGCGAGCTGAGCATGAAGGTCACGATGGCGATCTGCAGCAGCAGCTTCTTGTTGAACAAGTCGGCCAGCTTGCCCCAGATCGGGGTGGAGGCGGTCGAGGCCAGCAGGGACGCGGTGACGACCCAGGTGTACTGCGACTGGCTGCCGTTGAGCGCGCCGATGATCTGCGGGAGCGACACCGAGACGATGGTGCCGCTGATCATCGCGACGAACAGGACGAGCAGCAGCCCGCTCAGGGCCTCGAGGACTTGGCGGTGGCTCATCGGCTCCACCGTTGACGGCTCTGCCGTCTGTGCGCTCATGCGCGACCTCCAACTAAATGTGTACGACCGGGACACCATACATGCTCAATGGGAAACTTTGCGCACTGGGCATCTATTCCCGGCGGGTAAGCTTGCGCACGTCATGAACAGCACAGTGGGGTTGCGCGAGCGCAAGAAGGCCGAGACCCGCCAGGCGGTCCACGAGGCCACGCTGCGGCTCGCGGTCGAGCACGGCCTGGACAACGTCACGGTCGAGGCCATCGCCGACGCCGCCAACATCTCGCGCCGGACGTTCTCCAACTACTTCGACAGCAAGGAGGAGGCGCTGCTCTACGGCGATGAGCAGCGCCTCGGCGAGCTGGTGGAGCGGGTGCGCGACCAGCCGCCCGCACTGACGGCCTGGCAGGCGCTGCGTGTCGCTTTCGAGAGCCTCTACGACGAGACCGGCGAGCCCGACCCTGAGTGGATGCTGCGCGCAAGGCTGGTCAAACAGCACCCCTCCCTGCTGTCCAGGCAACTGGCCGGCAGGGTGCGCCTGGAGAACGAGCTGAGCCAGGTGGTGGCCGGGCGGGAGCAGGCCGGCGGTGTCAGCCCTGAGGTGATCACGGCGGCTTTCCTGACCGCGCTGCGCATCGCCACACTCCGATGGGTCACGGATCACAAGACCAGGACGCTGCGCGAGCTCACGGACGAGGTCCTCGACCAGGTCGCCCAGCCGTTCGGCTGACCGCCTCCGCCCGGCGCCGCCGGACAGGGTGGCCTCCGTCTAGCCAGCTAACTCACTAGTACGTACATTAGAGGCGTCCGCGCACCTGTCCCCATCTGCTGGAGAGGATGAATTGATGGCCTCGTTCCTGACCGGGCTGGTCGGCTCGGGCATCGGCCCCTCGCTCAGCCCGCCGCTGCACGAGCGGGAGGCCGTCCACCACGGGCTGCACTACGTCTACCGGCTGCTCGACACCGATCGGCTCGGGCTGGAGGTGGGGGAGCTGGTGCGCACCGCGCGCCGCTTCGGCTACGACGGGCTCAACGTCACCCATCCATGCAAGCAGACCGTCATCCCGCACCTGGACGATCTGTCGCCGGACGCCCGCATGCTCGGCGCGGTCAACACCGTCGTCTTCGACGGCGAGCGCGCCATCGGGCACAACACCGACTGGACGGGGTTCGCCGAATCGTTCGCCCGCGGCCTGCCCGAAGCCCCCACCCGCCGGGTGGTGCAGCTCGGCGCGGGCGGCGCGGGCGCGGCCGTGGCGCACGCGCTGCTCACCCTGGGCGCCGACCGGATCACGGTCGTCGACGCCGACCACACCCGGGCGGCGCGGCTGGCGGCCGAGCTGGGCACCCGCTTCGGCGCCGGACGGGCACGCGCCGCCGGCCCCGACGACCTGTCGGCGCTGCTGGCCGAGGCCGACGGGCTGGTGCACGCCACGCCCACCGGCATGGCACACCACCCCGGTATGCCGCTGCCCGCCTCGCTGCTGAATCCCGGTCTGTGGGTAGCGGACATCGTGTACCGGCCGCTGGAGACCGAGCTGCTCAAGCAGGCGCGGGCGCTGGGCTGCCGGACGCTGGACGGCGGCGGCATGGTCGTCTTCCAGGCGGCGCATGCCTTCCGCCTGTTCACCGGCCGCGAGCCCGACGCCGAGCGCATGCTCGCCCACCTGACCGACCTGGTGACCGTCTGAGGAGGAGACGTGCGCAAGTCCATCGCCACCGTGTCGGTGAGCGGCACCCTGATCGAGAAGCTGGACGCCATCGCCGCCGCCGGGTTCGACGGCGTGGAGATCTTCGAGAACGACCTGCTCACCTGCCCGCTGCCACCTGAGGAGATCCGGGCCCGCGCCGCAGACCTCGGGCTCGGCATCGACCTCTACCAGCCGTTCCGCGACTTCGAGTCGGTGCCCGCCGACCTGCTGGAACGGAACCTGCGTCGCGCCGAGCACAAGTTCCGCGTCATGGAGCGCCTCGGTGCCGACCTGCTGCTGGTCTGCTCCAACGTCTCGCCGCAGGCTATCGGCGACGACGAGCTGGCGGCGGCCCAGCTGCGGCTGCTGGCCGAACGGGCCGCCGAGCACGGGATCCGCATCGCGTACGAGGCGCTGGCCTGGGGGCGGCACGTCAACGAGTACCTGCACGCCTGGCGCGTCGTCCGCATGGCCGACCACCCGAACCTGGGCACCTGCCTGGACAGCTTCCACATCCTCTCGCGCGGCTCCGACCCGATCGGCATCGAGGCCGTTCCCGGCGAGAAGATCTTCTTCCTCCAACTGGCCGACGCGCCACTGCTGGCCATGGACGTGTTGCAGTGGAGCCGCCACTACCGCTGCTTCCCCGGCCAGGGCAACTTCGACGTGGCCGGGCTGGTCCGCCACGTGCTCAACGCCGGCTACGCCGGGCCGCTGTCGCTGGAGGTGTTCAACGACCACTTCCGCCAGGCCGACACCGGGCGCACCGCGCGCGACGGCATGCGCTCGCTCATCGCCCTGGAGGACACCCTGTACGGGGCCGCGCACCCGGCCGTGCCCACGGGCTTCTCCTTCGCCGAGCTCGCCGACAACGGGGAGCTCGGGGGGATGCTGACCGCGCTCGGCTTCGCACGCACCGGGACGCATCCCACGAAACCGGTCGAACTGTGGGAGCAGGGCGGGGCGCGGCTGCTGCTCAACGCCACCGGCGACGACCCCGCGCTGGTCGCCCTCGGGCTCGACAGCCCCGATCCCGGTGGGGCGGTCAAGCGCGCCGAGTCGCTGCTGTCGCCGGTGCTGCCGCGCGAGCGCGCGCCCAGGGAAGCGCGCCTGGACGCCGTCGCCGCCCCGGACGGCACCCAGATCTTCTTCTGCGACACGGCCTGGCTCGACGACTTCGGCCCCTCAGGGCTGGTGTCCGGCGAGATCACCCGGATCGACCATGTGGCGCTGACGCAGCCGTGGCACCAGTTCGACGAGGCGGAGCTGTTCTACCGCAGCGTGCTCGGGCTGAGCCCGCAGGAGAGCCTGGAGGTGCCCGACCCGTACGGGCTGCTGCGCAGCAAGGCCATGTCGGACCCCGGCGGGCGTGTACGGATGGTCATCAACCTCGCCCAGGTCGGCGCGAAAGACCTCGCGTGGCAGCACGTCGCGCTGGCCTGCGACGACGTCGTGGCCATCGCCCGCCGCCTACGCGCAGAGCACCCGGACCTGCTGCTGCCCATCCCCGCCAACTACTACGACGACCTGGAGGCCCGCCACGACAACGTCGATCCCGCGCTCAGGGAGCTGGGCGTGCTGTATGACCGGGACGAGCACGGCGAGTTCCTGCACCTGTACACCGTCACCGTGGGACGCGTCTTCTTCGAGATCGTCCAGCGAACGGGCGGATACCAGGGATACGGCGCCGCGAACGCCCCCATCCGCCTCGCCATTCAGCACGCCGGACATAACTAAGATGACCGAATGACCTCCCAACCCGTCGCCTCGGAACGCCAGCGGGACGCCGACCGCACCAAGGCGGAGATCCTCAAGGTGGCTCAGCAGGAGTTCGCGCGGCACGGGTACGCGGGCGCGCGCGTCGATGAGATCGCCGAGCAGATGCGCACCACCAAGCGCATGATCTACTACTACTTCGGCAGCAAGGAGCGGCTCTACATCGCGGTCCTGGAGAAGGCCTACACCGAGGTGCGCGCGATGGAGCGCACGATCGACGTCGAGCACCTGGCTCCGGTGGAGGCCATCCGCACCCTGGCGGAGCTGACCTTCGACCACCACGACGCGCACCGCGACTTCATCAAGCTGGTCGCCATCGAGAACGTCCACCAGGCCGAGCACATCCGCAAGTCCGACGTCCTGGCCAACCTCGGCACGCCGGTGCTCGACGTCATCTCGCGCATCCTGGACGCGGGGCAGGCGTCCGGCGAGTTCGTGACCGACGCCGACGCGATCGACGTGCACATGATGATCAGCTCGTTCTGCTTCTTCCGCGTGGCCAACCAGCACACCTTCGGCGCGCTGTTCGGGCGCGACATGACCGCGCCGGAGCACCGCGCCAGGCTGCGCCGGATGGTGGGCGAGATGATCGTCGCCTACCTGCGCGGCCCTGCTTGACCACTGGGCCTGACCGCCGTCCGGGCCGTTAACCGATGGGCAACGCCCTTGTAATGTACGAACCGGTGAGTTAGTTTCCTGCCACTGCGCTTTCCCATTCCCCGTGAGGAGCTTATCGTGACGGTGCAGGGCAAACCTCGCAAAGCGGCCGTTGCTGCCTGGATCGGCAGTGCCTTGGAGTACTACGACTTCTTCATCTACGGCACCGCCGCCGCCCTGGTCTTCAGCAAGATCTTCTTCCCGTCCAGCTCGCCCGCCACGGGGACGCTGCTGGCCCTGGCCACCTTCGGCGTCGGCTACCTGGCCAGGCCGGTCGGCGCCTTCGTCCTCGGGCACGTGGGCGACAAGTTCGGCCGCAAGAAGGTGCTGGTCGCCACGCTCGTCATGATGGGCGCATCGACGTTCCTGGTGGGCTGCCTGCCCACGTACGACCAGGTCGGCCTGCTCGCGCCGATCCTGCTCGTGGCCCTGCGCCTGCTGCAGGGCTTCTCGGTCTCCGGCGAGCAGGCGGGCGCGAACTCCATGACGCTCGAGCACGCCCCCGAGACCCGCCGGGCCTACTACACCAGCTTCACGCTCAACGGCACCCAGGCCGGGCAGATCATCGCCACCGCGATCTTCCTCCCGATCGCCGCGCTGCCCGAGGAGCAACTGCTGAGCTGGGGCTGGCGGGTGCCGTTCTGGCTGAGCATCGTGGTGGCCGCGGTCGGGCTGGTCATCCGGCGCACGCTGGAGGAGACGCCCGCCTTCGAGCAGGAGGTCGCCACGAACAATGTGGCCAGGATGCCGCTGGCCGTGCTCTTCCGCGAGCATTGGCAGGACGTGCTGCGGGTCGTCGTGGCCGCGGTCATCGCCTCGGTGAGCACGATCTTCACCGTCCACGCCCTGTCGTACGCCGTCAACACCATGCACCTCGAGCGCGGGCCCATGCTGTGGGTGGGCGTGCTGGCCAACGTCGCCGCCGTGATCACGATCCCGTTGTGGGGGTCGCTGTCGGACCGGATCGGCCGCAAGCCGGTCTTCATCGGCGGCTCGCTGGGCTGCGCGGTGCTGATGTTCGGCTATCTGTGGTCGATCTCCACCGGCAGCTACGCCCTGATCTTCGTCGTGGGCATCCTGATGTTCGGCGTCGTGCACAGTGCCACCAGCGGCGTCTGGCCGTCCTTCTACGGCGAGATGTTCACCACCAGGGTCCGCCTGTCGGGCATGGCGATCGGCACCCAGATCGGCTTCGCCATCGCCGGCTTCGCGCCGACCGTGGCCACGGCGGTGGCGGG
>NZ_JBFAMX010000268.1:0-13591 GCF_040659615.1 Nonomuraea sp. NPDC049784 | reverse complement strand
CGCCGGAAGCGCCAGGCCCGCGCCGGCTCCGAGCAGTACCACGGCCGGCAGGACGTCCACGGCGTAGGTCACATGCACGGGAAGGCGGGCGAGCAGCACGAGCGCGGCCGCAGTGAACACCAGTCCAGACAGCAGGACGGTGCGCCCTCCGAACCGTGTCATCAGCCGGGCGGAGAACCCGAGTGAGATCACCGCGATCACGACGGGTCCGGGCAGGTAGGCGAGGCCGGTTTCGACGGCGCTGTATCCGTTGACCGCTTGCAGGTAGAGCGCGAGGAGGAACTGGAACCCGAACAGTGCGGCCACGAAGAGGATCTGAACGACGTTGGCTCCCCAGAGTTGACGTGACCGGAAGACGCGCAGTGGCAGCAATGGGCTGCTCGCCTTCACCTGGCGCAGGACGAACCCGGTGAGCAGGACGATCGACAGGGCGCCGACGCCGAGGGTGTGCATCGAGGCCCAGCCGCTTTCCTCGGCCTTGTTGATGGTGTAGACGAGCAGCATCAGGCCTCCGGTGACCAGGAACGCGCCCACCAGGTCGGCTCCCCCACCGAAGCCGAGCCCGTGGTCGGGCTCGAAGAGACGTACGGCCAGGGCCACGATGACGATCCCGATGGGGACGTTGATGAAGAAGATCGAATGCCAGCCGGCGGCCTGGGTGAGCGCACCACCCGCGATGACGCCGATCGAGCCTCCCGCCGCGGCCACGAAGCTGAAGACACCTATCGCCCTGGCCTGCTCGCGTGGTCCGGTGAACATCGTCACGATCATGCCCAAGGTCACGGCGCTGGCCATCGCGCCGCCGATGCCCTGGACGAACCTCCCGGCTATCAACAACTCCTGGCTGCCCGACAGGCCGCAGAGCAGCGATGCGGCGGTGAACACCGTCATGCCGCCGAGAAACATCCGCTTGCGGCCGATGAGGTCGCCGAGCCGTCCGGACAGGAGCAGTAGGCCACCGAACGCGATCATGTAGGCGTTGACGAGCCAGGCGAGGCCGGCCTGTGAAAAGTGCAGCCCCTTGCCGATGGTGGGCAACGCCACGGTGACGACGCTCCCGTCGAGGACGATCATCAGCGTCCCCGCGCAGAGCACATAGAGGGCCCACCAGCGCGTGCGGCCGGTACGAATGGTGCTCTCGACCACGAGTCGCCCCTTCCTAAGTGGATGACTTGTTACAGGGGCCATCATTTGTGACCATTAAGGTCGGCGGAAGAAGGCACATTCATGGTTCAGCGGAACATCGATGTATCAGAGCAGGTCAACGACTTGACGGCGTGCACGGTGCTACAGGTTCTCGAACGGGTCAGCGGCAAGTGGGCCATCGGGATCTTGATCGAGACCGCTCACGGGCCGGTGCGCTTCACAGAGCTGGAGCGGGCGGTCAAGGGCATCAGCCGCCGCATGCTGACACTCACCCTGCGCAATCTGGAGCGTGACGGCCTCCTCGTCAGGACCGTCTACCCGACGGTGCCGCCCAAGGTCGAGTACACCGCCACCGACATGGCACGGGAACTCTATGAGCTCCTGGTGCCGCTCACCTCGTGGGCGGAGCGGCACCGCGCCGCGATCGCCGATGCACGCGCCGCCTACGACCGCACCGCGCCATAGGCGACACCCACCTGCGGAACGCAAAAGAGCGGGGCGACGGAGTGACGTCTACTCGGAACCGGATGACCGCTGCGCCACCGGTGGCGCCACACACGCCACCTGGCCTGCGAAACAGCCGTTGAGAAGGTCACCGTCGGCAGCCCTCCGCAGCCGCCCACGGCGCCGGATGGGCATGCCAGTAGAGCGCAGAGGGACGCGACAAGCCCTCTTCCCCAGCCCACCCTGTTGCATCAGACGCAATGGTCCAATGCCATGAGCGCCGAGAGCGGTGGAGCCGAGTAACCGACTCCACCGCTCTGACCAGGATTTTCACACCTGGAGGGCGCTCAGTTCTAGCTGCAGCCGCTGGTCGAGCCGCAGCCCTCGCAGACGTAGCAGCTTCCGGCGGGGCGCATCTTGGTGCCGCAGGTCATGCAGAGCGGCGCGTCGGCCGTGAAGCGCTGGTGGCTCTCCAGCGTCAGCTCCTTGACCGCCGGCTGCTGCTCCGCCTCCGCCTTCGGCTTCTCCTCGATGGGCGCCGACTGGGCCAGCGCCTCGCGGTCAACCGTCTCCTGCAGCGCCGCCGGGTCCTCGCCGCGCTGCTGCGCGGCGCGCTCGGCCGCCGAGAAGATGCCCAGGGCCGCCCGCTCCTCGTAGGGGAGGTGGTCGAGGGCCAGGCGTCGGAAGATGTAGTCCATCACCGACGTCGCCATCCGGATGTCCGGGTCGTCCGTCATCCCCGCCGGCTCGAACCGCATGTTGACGAACTTGCTCATGTACGTCTCGAGCGGCACGCCGTACTGCAGGCCGATGGAGATCGCGACGGAGAAGGCGTCCATGACGCCCGCCAGCGTCGAGCCCTGCTTGGACATCTTGAGGAAGACCTCGCCGAGCCCGTCGTCAGGGTAGGACGAAGCGGTCATGTAGCCCTTGGCGCCGCCCACCGTGAAGCGGGTGGTCGTGCTCGGCCGCTGGTTGGGCATGCGCCGCCTAGTCGGCCGGTTGACCTCGATGACCTTGACCTCGGGCTCCTTGACCTCTTCCTTCTTGGCCTCGTCCTTCTTGGAGCCGTTGCCCACCGACAGCGGCTGGCCGACCTTACAGTTGTCGCGGTAGACGGCCAGAGCCTTGAGCCCCAGCTTCCAGCCCTCCTGGTAGACCTGCTCGATGTCGTCGATCGTGGCCGACTCGGGCAGGTTGACCGTCTTGGAGATGGCCCCGGACAGGAACGGCTGGGTGGCCGCCATCATGCGTACGTGGCCCATCGGCGCGATCGCCCGCTCGCCCATCGCGCAGTCGAACACCTCGTAGTGCTCCTGCCGCAGGCCCGGCGCGTCGACGACGTGGCCGTGCTCGGCGATGTACTCGACGATGGCCTCGATCTGCTCCTGCTGGTAGCCGAGCTGCTTGAGCGCCCTCGGGATCGTCTGGTTGACGATCTGCATCGAGCCGCCGCCGACGAGCTTCTTGAACTTGACCAGCGCCAGGTCCGGCTCGATGCCGGTGGTGTCGCAGTCCATCATCAGCCCGATGGTCCCCGTGGGGGCCAGCAGGCTGGCCTGGGCGTTGCGGTAGCCGTTCTTCTCGCCCAGCTTGAGGCACTCCGACCACTGGCGCGACGCCTCGGCGTGGACCTTCGCGTCCATGGAGCCGATCGTGCGCAGGTTGTCGTTGGCCGCCGCGTGCTTGCGCATGACGCGCTTGTGCGGCTCGGCGTTCCTGGCGTAACCGTCGTACGGCCCGACCACGCCGGCCAGCTCGGCGCTGCGGCGGTAGGACACGCCGGTCATCAGCGACGTGATCGCCGCCGCCACGGCGCGGCCGCCGTCGGAGTCGTAGGCGTGGCCCGTCGCCATGAGCAGCGCGCCGAGGTTGGCGTAGCCGATGCCGAGCTGCCGGTACGCCCGCGAGGTCTCACCGATCTTCTCGGTCGGGAAGTCCGCGAACGTGATCGAGATGTCCATCGCGGTGATGATCAGCTCGGTCAGCTTGACGAAGTTGGCGATGTCGAAGGAGTTGTCGTCCTTCAGGAACTTCAGCAGGTTGATGCTGGCCAGGTTGCAGGAGGAGTTGTCCAGGTGCACGTACTCGGAGCACGGGTTGCTGGCAGTGATCCGCCCCGTCTCCGGGGTGGTGTGCCAGTCGTTGATCGTGTCGTCGTACTGCACACCCGGGTCGGCGCACTCCCAGGCGGCCTTGGCCATCTTGCGGAAGAGCTCTCTGGCGTCGACCGTCTCGATGACCTCGCCGGTCAGGCGGGCGCGCAGGCCGAACTCGCCGCCCTTGTCCACCGCGCGCATGAACTCGTCGGAGACGCGCACGGAGTTGTTGGCGTTCTGGTACTGGACGGAGACGATGTCCTTGCCGCCCAGGTCCATGTCGAAACCGGCGTCACGCAGCGCGCGGACCTTGTCTTCCTCGCGCGCCTTGGTCTCGATGAACTCCTCGATGTCGGGGTGGTCGACGTCGAGCACGACCATCTTGGCCGCCCTGCGCGTGGCGCCGCCGGACTTGATCGTCCCCGCCGACGCGTCCGCGCCGCGCATGAAGCTCACCGGGCCGCTGGCCGTGCCGCCGCTCGACAGCAGCTCCTTGGACGAGCGGATGCGGGACAGGTTCACACCCGAGCCCGAGCCGCCCTTGAAGATCACACCCTCTTCCTTGTACCACTCGAGGATGGACTCCATCTGGTCGTCCACGGAGAGAATGAAACAAGCGCTTACCTGCTGGGGCGACTTGGTGCCCACGTTGAACCAGACCGGCGAGTTGAACGCGAAGACCTGGTGCGCCAGCGCGTGCTTCAGCTCGTGGTCGAAGATCTCGGCGTCCTCGTCGCTGGCGAAGTAGCCGTGCTCGATCCCCGTCTTGGTGTAGACGCCGACGACCCGGTCGATCAGCTGCTTCAGGCTCCACTCACGCTGCGGGGTGCCCACGGCGCCGCGGAAGTATTTGGTCGTCACGATGTTGGCCGCGTTCACCGACCAGGACTCGGGGAACTCGACTCCCCGCTGCTCAAAATTGACCGAGCCGTCGCGCCAGTTCGTCATGACGACGTCGCGGCGCTCCCACTGGATCTCGTCATACGGGTGCACGCCGGGCTTGGTGAAGATCCGCTTCATCTTCAGTCCCTTGCGCGGACGCTTGCCACCCCGCGCGACTGAACCGCTGGCCGTCTCCGTCATGACTCCCCCTTCTCCGCCTTCAACTGTGAGATCTCGGCCTCGAAGTCCGCCAGGCTCTCGAAACCGCGATACACCGATGCGAACCGCAGGTAGGCCACCTCGTCGAGGTCCCGCAGCGGGCCCAGGATGGCCAGGCCCACCTCGTTGGAGGGGATCTCGGCCGCGCCCTTGGCCCTGATGGCCTCCTCCACCCGCTGTCCGAGCTGCGCCAGTGAATCCTCACTTACCGGCCTGCCCTGACACGCCCGCCGCACGCCCGCGACGACCTTGTCCCTCGAGAACGGCTCCGTCACTCCGCTGCGCTTACTCACCATGAGCAGTACGGTCTCCTGCGTGGTGAACCTGCGCCCGCACTCGGGACAGGTGCGGCGACGCCTGATGGCCGCACCGTCGTCCGTGGAGCGACTGTCGATGACCCTGGTGTCAGGGTGGCGACAGAACGGACAGTGCACGCTTTCGCCCTCCTAGACCTACGGCCACCACACGCGCGAAACCGTCCTGACGGGACGCTCGCGCACGCCCCATAGCTGGCCATGGTGCGGTCACGAAAACACAAGGTGTGGTGAACTACATCGGTGTAACTACTAGATGTTGTGGTCCAACCGTAGAAGCGTGCGACCATGAACGCAAGTTGAGCGGCGGCATCAGAGTGAAGTCGCTGTTCAGCCCGCCGTCACCGCCCGGACTCGGGCGTGTCGCCGTCAGGGCTGATCTTTGTGCTGCTGGGGACGTCACATGAGTTGCGCACGGCCTCGTCCGTGAACAAACCTCACAACGCTATCCGACACCCTCCACTTCCACGAACGCCCGGCCACCGGAGTCCGTCGCCCGAGCGATCGACCGTAGGCGGAGATGTCACCCCCGGACGCAGAGGCGAGCGCCCCAGACGCAGAGGCGGGCGAGCACACCAGACGGCAGTGCCACCCCGAACTCAGAGGCGAGCGGTCGGCGTGAGGCCGCAATGCCGCCCCGGACAAGGGATGGCGATCCACCCAGGGGCCGATGCCCACCCCGCCCCAGAGATGTGGGCGATCCTCTCAAGGGGACGATGTGTCCCCGGACGCGGAGACGCGGACAATCAACCCAAGGCGGCCATCATGGCGCTCCAGGTGCAGAGGCACCCAACCGCAGGCCGCGCCCCACCTCGGAAACAGCGCCTGCCATCAACCCATGCGGCGATGCCACCCCGGCCCCAGAGGCGGGGGATCAGGCCTAAGGCGGCGGTGTCTGCCCGGGACGTAGAGGCGGGGGATCAGCCTAAGGCGGCGGTGTCGCCCGGGACGTAGAGCCTGGCGCCTGGGCGGATGAGTGAGTCGGGGAGGCCGTTCAGGCGCTTGATCTCCTCCACGACAGGGCCGGGATCGTCCCCTTGGGCGAGCGCCTCGGCGATATGCCACAACGTGTCACCCTCGCGCACTTCCACCCACGGCAAACCCGCATGGCTGGTCACGACGACCTGAACCGCCGCATTCCCGACCGCGCGCGTGCCGAGCCAGAACCCACCCAGCGACAGCAACGCCACCGCGATCACCAGTACGACCCGCCCGCGCCGGGTCAGCCGCAACGGTGGGGCGGACCGTCGGCGCACTCGCGCAACCGCCCGCCGCTCACGCCACCTGCCCCCCCGACGACCCCACCGACGGCTACTCCGTTTCCCGACGCCGACTACACGTCGAGGGCGCCCACGCCGCCTGACGCCTTCCTCCACACCCCTCGCGCCTTCCCGCGCACCGGAACCACCATCCCAGCCACCCCTGGCGACGCCACCCCGCCTACCCGAGACGCCATTCCGCCCAGTCGCCGCCGCACCTCCCCGCAAGCCTCGGACCACGCCTCCCCGCGTACCCGAACCGCCTTCCCCCGCAGTCGCCGCCGCGCCACCGCGAACGCCTCGGGCGACGCCACCCCGCGTACTCGAGACGCCATTGCGCGCAGTCGCCGCCGCACCTCCGCGCACGCCTCCCCGCGCACCCGAACCACCTTCCCCCGCAGTCGCCGCCGCACCTCCGCGCACGCCTCCCCGCGCACCCGAACCACCTTCCCCCGCAGTCGCCGCCGCACCTCCCCGTACGCCGCGGACCGCGCCTCCCCGTGCATCCGAAACACCTTCCCGCGCAGCACCTGTCGCCCTTGCCCGAGAAACTCCCGACCCGCCCCCTTTTGCGGCTGTCCGTGACCGCGTGTCGGTGGCAGGCGCCCGCGCCGTCCCTCGATCGCTCATCCCCATCCCCCGATCCGTGCCGGCACCACCCTTAGGGCGCCGTCTCCCCCCGTCCGCGCCAGATCCCCGGCCGGCGGCCGTTTCGTCGCCTGTGTCCGCACGGGCTCTTCCCCTGCCCGGCGGCACGGCCGCGTCGGCGACGGGACGCGGCGGCGGGACCAATCGCAAATGGGGCCTTCCCCCGCGACTCGAACGGGGCCCCAACCTCTTCCCTGAATTGCCGCGGAAACCGGCCTCAGTCCGCGTATTGTCTCGTCGATCGTTACTCTGCGTGGCATCGGCGATGAGTGTGAGTCGTTTGGCGTCTTGGCTGGTCATGTCCGCATTTGTGGGCGTTCGCATGGTTGACCTCCTGCCGTGCGGCCTGAGGGAAAGGCCAAATAAAGATCAGCAAATCGAACACGGTGTCGATCGAACTCCCGTACGATGTTGTACACCACGCTGGCGACAATTTCGAGGAAGACTCGAACAATTGTTTGAAGATGATCTTCAACAGCGATACGGTCGCTGTGTGCGACATCAGGACCACGGACCGGGAGGTTCGCCGGTGAGGCGGGCCGCCAGGCGAGGAGGAAAAGCATGAGCGAGCGGGATGGCGCGAACGGGGTTAGCGACCTCGCGGTGCGCCGGCGCGATTCCCTGGGCCTGACGCCCAGGCAGCGCAAGATCCTCGAAGTCATTCGCGACTCGGTGCAACAGCGTGGCTATCCGCCCTCCATGCGTGAGATCGGCGAGGCGGTTCAGCTGACCAGCACGTCGAGCGTGTCGCACCAGTTGACGGCGCTGCAGCGTAAGGGCTATCTGCGACGTGACCCGCACCGGCCGCGCGCGCTTGAGGTGCGCCTCCCGGGCGAGCCTGTGCTGTGGGTCGACCCTGACGCGAGCGATGAAGAGCCGACGATCAACCGTCCCACGGCGGCTTACGTCCCACTTGTCGGCCGCATCGCCGCCGGTGGCCCGATCCTGGCCGAGGAGAGCGTCGAAGACGTCTTCGCGCTGCCCAAGCAGCTCGTCGGCGAAGGCACGTTGTTCCTGCTGCAGGTCACCGGTGACTCGATGATCGAGGCCGCCATCGCCGACGGCGACTGGGTGGTCGTGCGCCAGCAGCCGGTGGCGGAGAGTGGTGACATCGTGGCCGCCATGATCGAGGGCGAGGCCACCGTCAAGACCTTCAAGCGCAAGGACGGCCACGTCTGGCTCGTCCCGCACAACGCCAACTACGAGCCTATTCCCGGCGACGAGGCCAGCGTCCTGGGCAAGGTCGTAGCGGTCCTGCGCCGGTTGTAACGGACCAGGGCTCGTTGGGGCCTCGGGCGCGCGTCACATCGCACGCGCCGCGTTCCGGCGCGCGCCAAAACACAAACTCCCGCGGGGTACGCCCTCGCGGGCATCTCCGTGTCGCCACCTGACGCCACACCATTGCGCCGACCTCGGCGTCCCACGATGTCGCATGGCCGCGCCGCGCCCTGACTTGACCACGCACATCACCGGCGCCCGCCTCAGGCTCAGCCTTCGCGTCCCACAAAGTCGCCTGGCTGCGCCGTGATCTGACAGCGCACATCACGGACGCCCGCCTCAGGCCCACCTCGGCGTCCTACAAAGTCGCCCGGCCGCGCCGCGACCTGACTTGGCGGCACCTCGCCGACGCAGGCTTTGGGCCCAGCCTCGGCGTCCACAAAATCGCCCGGCTGCGCCGCGACCTGACTTGGCGGCGCCTCACCGACGCCCACCTCGGGCTCGCCTCGGCGTCCCACGATGTCGCGCGACGACGGCCGGTCTCGCGGGCAAGGGCTCGCCCTCCCCCGACCGCCCGAGTCGCAGCCCGTATGCAGCGCTACCGGGAGGCGTACAGCTTGTGCGCGGCCGTGATCGCCTCGCCGGCGAAAGCGAGCACGTCGCGCCTGCGCTCGAACGGCGAGCCGTACAGGGAGCTGCGGGGCGTGCCGAAGTGCTCGCTCAGCCCGCTCACCGCGCTCGCGACCGTCGGCAGGGCGGTGTCCTCCTCGCGCAGGCGCAGCGCCTCGTCCACCACGCGGTGCCAGCACTCGGGGAACGCCTCCAGCGCGTACCGCCCGGCTCCGGACTTGGAGGTGATCTCACCGGTCGCCAGCGTGTAGTGCAGCCGGGCGACGCCCGTGACGACCCAGACCGTGCCGTAGCCGCCGAGGCAGGTCAGCCCCCAGGGGGAGGCCAGGTGGGAGGCCCGGTTCACCAGGCGCCGCCAGTAGCGGTCGAGGTTGCCGTCCGTCCAGGCGGCCAGGGCCGCCGGATCGTGCCAGATGTCCAGCTCATCCGGCTTGGGTCCACGGCAGGTGAGGCCGTGCCGGGCCAGCGTGTGCCAGGTGACCGGGTTGAGGCCGCCCCGGGGGTTGAGCTTTCCCGCGTGCGCCCGAGGGCGCGTCCCGAGCTCGGAGGGGTCCCGGCGGAGGTCGTCCCAGGTGAGGTAGCAGCCTTCGAACGGGTACGCGCCCAGCCTGGTGTGAATGCGCTCGAGCACCTCGAACGGCGGCTCGGCGGCCGTCACCGCGACGAAGTCCACGTCGCTCGTGCCGGGCCGGTAGTCGCCCAGCGCCGCGGAGCCTTCCAGGTAGAGACCCTCCACCAGCCCGGGAGCCTCCACGTCGGCCACCGACAGGTAGGTCTCGACAATGGCATCGATCTTGGGGTAGGGCGTCATGGCCGCCCAGCCTGCCACAATGGGGGTCGCCGCCTCATCACATTCAACAATCCTAGAATTGCGGGGTGAATGAGGCATATACCCCTGAAGACCTCAAAGCAATGCACGACGGGCTTAAGTGGGCGCAGGTCGCTCCGGGCGTCATCCCCGCCTGGGTGGCCGACATGGACCTGCCCACCGCCCCCGAGGTGATCGAGGCCCTCCAGCGCCGGGCCTCCGGAGACCTCGGCTACCCCACCTGGCTGGATCAGCCCACGGCCGGACCGCTGGCGGAGGCCTTCGCCGAACGCATGACGAACCGGTACGGCTGGCCGGCCGACCCCTCGCTCGTGCGCGCGTTCAGCGACGTCAACCAGGCGCTCCAGGTCTTCCTCCAAGTCTGGACCCGCCCTGGCGACGGTGTCGCCGTGCACACCCCGGCCTACCACCCGTTCCTGACGACGCTGAACGTGATGGAACGTCCCGTTCAGCCCATCAAGTTCGAGCCCGACGGGGACTCCTGGCGCTTCGAGGTGCCCGATCTGTCGGGCTGCCGGGTGCTCCTCCTCGTCAACCCGCACAACCCGACCGGGCGCGTCTTCACCCGCGAGGAGCTGACCGCGCTGGCCGAGCAGGCCGAACGCCACGACCTGCTGGTCATCGCGGACGAGATCCACGCGGACCTCACCTACGAGCCGCACCGGCACATCCCGTTCGCCACGATCCTCCCCGAACGCACCGTCACGCTGACGTCCGCCACGAAGGCGTTCAACCTGGGCGGCATCCGCTGCTCGGTCGCCCACGTGGGGCACCAAGGCGTCCGCAAGGACCTGGAGGCGCAACCGGCCTTCCTCTACGGCTCGGCGAACCTGTTCGGCGTGGAGGCCACGGTGGCGGCGTGGCGGCACGGGGACGCCTGGCTGGAGTCCACCCGTGCCCTGCTGGACCGCAACCGCCGCACGATCGCCTCCCGTCTGCCCTCGACCGTCGGCTACCGGATCCCGGAGGCGACGTACCTGGCGTGGCTGCACGTGGGCCGGCCGGGGATGGCGGAGGTGTACGAGCGGGAGGCCAGGGTGCTCCTGTCCGACGGCTCGATCTACGGGCCCGGCGGTGAGGATTACGTCCGCCTGAACTTCGCCACGACGGAGGCGATCCTCACCGAGATACTCGACCGTCTGACCCGCGTGGTCTGACACACGGCCACGCCCTCCGCGAGGTCAGGGAAGGGGCGGGAGGTCGGGCGGGGCGGCAGCGGGGTGCTGCTCCAAGGCGGCCAGAGCCAGCTCGATCGCCTTGTCGAGCTGCGGATCCCGCCCCGCCACCCGGTCCTGGGGCGTGATCACCACCTCGACGTCCGGCTCGACGCCGTGGTTCTCCACGCCCCATCCCTGGCCCTCGATCCAGAACGAGTAACGGGGCTGCGTGACCAGGGTCCCGTCCACCAGCGAGTACCGCGAGTCGATCCCGATCACGCCGCCCCACGTCCGGGTCCCCACCAGCGGCCCGATCTCGCGGTTCTTGATCCCGGCGCTGACGATGTCCCCGTCGGAGCCCGCGAACTCGTCCGTGATCGTCACGATCGGCCCCCGGGGCGAGTCCTCCGGGTAACGCATCGGCTCGTACCCGCGTGCCCGCGACCACCCGGTGACCTTGCGCGACAACTTCTCCAGCACGAGCTCCGACAGGTGCCCGCCGCCGTTCGCCCGCACGTCCACGACCAGCCCGTCGTAAGCCATCTCGGTACGCAGATCGCGGTGGAACTGCGCCCATCCCGACGCCACCATGTCGGGCACGTGCAGGTACCCGAGCCTGCCGCCGGACGCCTCCCGGACACGGGCTCGGCAACTCTCCACCTGGTCGTGGTAACGCAGCGGCATCTCGTCCGCGATCGGGGTCACCACGACGCGGCGCGGGTCCCCGCCTGAGGCGGGCCGCACGGTCAGCTCGATGGGCTGGTTCGCCGTGCCCGCCAGGAGCGCGAGCGGGCCGCGTACCGGATCCACCGGGCGTCCGCCCACCGCGACGATCGCGTCGCCGGGACGGACGGCCACCCCGGGCGCGAGCAGCGGCGAGCGGGCGGCGTGGTCGGAGGACTCGCCCGGCAGGATGCGCGCGACCCGCCACACGCCATCGTCGTCCCTGGCCAGGTCCGCGCCGAGCAGGCCCTGACGGCGGCGGGGATCGTGGCCACCGCTGCCGGCGGCGGCGTAGGCGTGCGAGGTGGCGAGCTCGCCCTGCGTCTCCCAGAGCACGTCGATCAGCTCCGAGTGGGCGCCGATGCGCTCCACCAGCGGCTCGTAGCGGTCGAGTACGGCCTGCCAGTCGACGCCGTTCATGTCCTCGCGCCAGAAGTGGTCGCGCATGAGACGGCCCGCCTCGTGGAAGCCCTGCCGCCACTCGGCGACGGGGTTGATCTGGACGGTGATCCGGTCGAGGTCGATGGTGACCGTCTCGTCGCCCTCGGTCGCGGCGCGGGTCTGCAGGCCGTTCTTGCCGTTGGTGACGAGCCGGCTGCCGTCGCCGCTCACCTCGAACGACCGCACCTCCCTGCCCAGCTCGGCCTTGGCGCGCTTCTTGAGGTCGTAACGCTCCAGCACGATCTCGTTGACGGACTCCGTGCCGTCGCCGAGCTGCCCCGCGAGCGGGTGACGCAGCCAGAGCAGGGCGTCCTTGGCGGTACGCAGGTTGCCGTAGCGGCCGGCGGACACGGGCACCGGCACGACGCGCGAGGAGAGCCCTTCAGGGTCGACCTCGGTACGCGGCGGCTCGTCACCCTTGTCGTCCTTCTTGTCGCCCTTGCCGGCCTTGTCGTCCTCGCCGTTGAACCCGCGGCCCAGCAGCGAGGGGTCGAAGGGCGACGGCGTGGTGGCCTGCAGAGGCACGATGTACGGCTTGCACCCGACGGGGAACGACAGGTCGAAGACGTGCGCGTCGTAAACCGGATCGAACGTCCGCACCGACAGGAACGCCAAATGTTTCCCGTCCTTGGTGAACACCGGGTCGTAGTCGGAGAACCGCACCGGCGTCACGTCGATCACCGACGTCCCGTCGACCCGCCCGATCTTGATCTGCGACAGCGGCTCGTGATGCGGGTGCACCCAGGCCAGCCAGGCCGAATCCGGCGAGAACGTCAGCCCGCTGACGTCTCCCTGCGTGGTCCTGTCGAGCTCCCGGACGTTTCCCGATTCGAGGTCGACCACCAGCAGCCGACCGTCGTGTGTGGCGGCGGCCACGTACTTGCCGTCGGGCGCGGCCTCGAGCTCGAGCACCCGCCCGAGCTGCCCGGTGGCCAGCGTCCTGATCTCGCCGCCTGGCGTGCCGATCTCCAGTCCGTCCTCCCCGCCGGCGTCCGACACCCACACGGCCCGCCCGTCCGCGTCGAGGACGCGCGGCAGGCGTACCCGGACGCCCGGCTGCACCCGCAGCGCGCCCGCGGGCCCGTCGCGGTGGGTCACCCAGTGCGCGGTCCCGCGGATTTCCACAGCGCTCGCCCGCCCGGTCGCGTCCGGCGAGAAGGAGCCGACCCGCATGGGCGCGGGGCGCTTGGCCCGCCCCGGACGCGGCCCGCCCAGCTTCACATCGAGCCGGTACGGCTCCGCGTCCAGGTTCTCCAGCAACCACAGGTCACCGGCGTGGCTGTAGATGACCCGCTCCCCGTCGCCTGCGGCGTGACGGGCGTAGAACTCGTCGTGCGAGCTGTGCCGGCGCAGGTCGGACCCGTCGGGCAGCGCGGAGTAGACGTTGCCGACGCCGTCGATGTCGGCCAGGAAGACGATCCTGTCCCCCACCCAGCTGACCGACCAGTACTGCGCTGCGCTGTCGGCGAACAGGCGGGCGAACTCGCCGTTCCCCTCGGCGTCGACCCAGATCTTGCCGGCCGTCCCACCCCGGTACCGCTTCCACTGGGACGGCTCGCGCCACAGCGCCGACACGGTCGCC
>NZ_JBFAMX010000267.1:0-13692 GCF_040659615.1 Nonomuraea sp. NPDC049784 | reverse complement strand
CGGGGGCCGGCCGCCGATGCTCTGCAGCCACCGCCACGTGTCCGCCACCGTCTCCTCCACCGGGCGGCATCGCAGACCCGCCGCCACCGCCTTGGACACGTCGGCCCCGTGGAGGAAGTCGTAGTCCTCGCCCACCAGCCAGATCGGCAGGTCGGTCCACGGTGACACGCCCGCCGCCAGGATCCGCTCAGCCTCCACCCACCGCAGCTGGGCGTCGGATCCGGTCACCTTCACGCAGGTCTCCAGGAGCTGACCCATCGTCACGAACCCCGACGGGCTCACAACGTCGTACGCCCCGCCGAGCCCGCGCCGAGCCGCCTCCAAGCACCAGATGGCCAGGTCGCGGGCGTCAATGTACTGCAGAGCCAGGTCCGCCGGGGCCGGGGCGAGCACCGGGCCGCCGCGGGCGATCCTGGCCAGCCACCACGGCAGGCGTCCAATGTTCTCGTACGGGCCGAGGATGAGGCCCGCGCGTGCCAGCAGCGCCCGGTCTCCGAACGCCGCGACTGCCCCCAGCTCGGCTCCCGCCTTGTTCCTGGCGTAGTCGCCGTCTTCGTCATCCATGGACGCCGCCGCCACGATCGGGGCGCTCTCGTCCGCGCCGAACGGCACCGGCGGCGCGTAGACCGAGCGGCTGGAGACGTAGACGTAATGGCCTGCCCGGCCGGCCAGCAGCGACGCGGTGTCCCTGACCGCGACCGGCGCCCACGACCAGGTGTCGACCACCACGTCCCACTCCCCGCGCTCCAGCGCCGCCGACCCGCCGGGCGCCGTCCGGTCGCCCCGCAACGCCGTCACACCCGCCGGCGGCTCATGGCTGCCGCGGTTGAACGTCGTCACCTCCCAGCCCAGCGCCAGCGCCTCCTCGACGACCGCCCGACCCACGAACTCCGTGCCACCCAGCACCAACAGCCTCATGGCATCCACCTTGGCCCTCCGGCTTCCTGCGCGGTAGGTGCGCACGCCATCAGCGGAATCGCCACGAGCGAAAGCCGGGCGCCGGCGGAGCGCCCCAGGTTGTCGAACCCCGCTGCACCAACGGCGCGGCGCCGTGCCGGGGCGGGGGCCACCGGTGATGGCCGCTGTTCTCCGGGAGACCCGTCCAGGGCCGCGTGACCTCCCATGGCGCCACACAAGGCCATATTGCGATCGCTGTCCGCCGGGTAAAAGTCACAGACAGTCACGTAGAGGGGGGATGGGATGGGATGGTGAGATGGCTCTTTCCGCGCTCGATCCGGGCACGCCTGACCGCGGTCGCGACCTTGATAGCGGCACTGGTCTTCACCGCCACGACCGCCATCACACTCACCACCGTGCCGGAAAACCTCCGCGGCGTAGTACACGCCAGAGTCGAGGTGGCCGTGCGGCGGGTCGCGAGCGAGGCGCGTACGGGACAACTGCCCCCGGTGCTGGGCACTCCGGCGCGCGGCCACCTGCTGCAGGTGGTCTCGGCGGACGGAAGGGTGATCGCGAAAAGCCCCGGCATCCCCGAGGGCCTGCGCCTGACGAGCCTCCGTCCGCCCAAGCCCGAGACCGTCTACACCGTCGAGCGCACTGTGTACCGGAGCCCGGACGAGCCCGAGGCCCACTACCTGATCATGGCACTCACGGCGCAGACACCCCACGGCCCCGTCATTGTGTGCGGGGCGGCCTCCCTGGCCGAGGTCGACCGAGCCCTCATATGGATATATCTCCTGGTATTCCTCGGCACTCCGCTCGTCCTGGTGAGCGTCGCGGGCATCACCTGGGTCGCCGTGGGGTCCGCCCTGCGCCCCGTCGAACGCATCCGCGCGGAGATGGCCGAGATCACCGGTCAGGACCTCAGCAGGCGCGTGCCCGTGCCCGACACCGGCGACGAGATCACCGACCTGGCCCGAACCACGAACGACACCCTCGACCGCCTCGAACGTTCGGCCGAGACCCAGCGCCGCTTCGTCGCCGACGCCTCGCACGAGCTGCGCAGCCCCCTCTCCGCTCTGCGCGCCCAACTGGAGGTGGCCAACGCCTACCCGGAGGAAACGGACTGGAAGCTCACGGGTGAGCGGGCGCTGGCCGCCGCCGACCGTCTCACCAGCATCATCAACGAGCTGCTCATGCTGGCCAGGCTGGACGCGGGCGCCGTCACGGAACGGCGCGTGGTGGACATGGCCCAGGTGGCGCAGGATCAGGTCCGCCGCCGCGAAGGCTCAAGGGCGCCCATCTTCCCCGACCTGTCCGCCGCGGCCCCGGTCTTCGGCTCCCCCGTGCAGCTCGACCGCCTCCTCACGAACCTTCTCGACAACGCCACCAGGCACGCCACCGCCAGGATCGACCTGAAGGTGGCGGTGGAGGGCGTCAAGGTGGTCGTGACGGTGACCGACGACGGGGAGGGCATCCCGCCGCAGGACCGGGAGCGGGTCTTCGAACGCTTCACCCGCCTGGAGAGCGCCCGGGCCAAGGACAAGGGCGGCAGCGGCCTGGGCCTGCCGCTGTCCAGGGAGATCGCCGCCGCCCACGGCGGCAGCCTCACCGTCGCCGACCACTTCCCCGGCGCCCGCTTCGTGGTCATCCTCCCGCTCTACGGGCCCCCGTGACCGGCCCATGAGGCGCTCCTACACTCGCTGGCATGGATCTACGCCAGCTCGCCACCGAGATCGAATCCATTTCCAGCCAGTACGCGGAACGGCTCGGGATCGAGCGCGACGACGCCTGGTTCCTGCTCAAGCTCCAGGAGGAGCTCGGTGAGCTGACGCAGGCGTTCCTCATGCGCACGGGCCGGGCCAGGACCAAGGGACGCACGCCGGAGGAGCTCGAGATCGACTTCCGCGCGGAGCTGGCCGACGTGCTGTGCCACGTGATCCTCATGGCCCACCACCACGGGGTCGACCTGGAGACGGAGGTCGCACGGAAGTGGCTGGCCTGGAAACCGAAGGACGCGGTGAGCGAACAGGAAGGGCTCGGCTCGGCAGGGTAAGGCGCCGGGCCGCCAACCGGGTGATCGTTTCGCCGTTACGCCGGAAGGTAAGGCGTCGGGCCGCCCGCCGGTGAACGTTTCGCCGTTGCGGCGGCCGGCCCCGTGCGGGTCAGCGAGCGTCACCCTGGAGGCCCTCAGCCACGTGCGGCGGTAGGCGCCACGTTGGCTTTGCCGTACAAGATGAAAAGGGAAGCCCCCCGAAGAGAGCCGAAGCGGCCGCGAAAAGGGGCCAAGGCGGCTGCGAAAGGGGCCCGCCCGGAGAAAGAGAGCCGGACGGGCCCGAGAAAGCCGCGAGAAAGAATCAGTCAGTCGCGGTGATGCGGTTGGTGGCGGGCGGGGCGATGGGGTTGTTCTTGCCGAGCTGGTCGACGAAGGCGTCGATGTCCAGCGGCCCGCTCCACAGGTCGGTGCCGTCCTTGAACGCGAGGAACGCGTCGCCGCCGCCCACCAGGAAGTTGTTCGCCGCGACCCGGATCGACTGCGTGTCCGTCACCGGCACCCCGTCGATCTTCATGTCGGACACCTTGGAACCCCAGGCGGCGCTCCGGCTGTAGGTGTACGTGAAGTTCGCCGAGGGCTGCAGGATCTTGGTGAACGCCTGGTTGTTGGGGCCGCCGGTGAACTGCTGCTCGAGCACCGTCTTGAGCTGGGCGCCCGTCAGCGTGACGACCTGCATGAGGTTGTTGAACGGCTGCACCTTGAAGGCCTCGCCGTACGTGACGACGCCGTCGCCCTCGTTGGCGGAGGACGAAGCGTACGTCAGGGAATCACGCACGCCGCCCGGGTTCATCAGGGCGATCTGGGCGTTACCGCCGGTCTTGGTGGCGGCGAGCTGGCCGTCGGCGATGAGGTTGCCGAGCGCGGACTCGCCGGAGGGCGCGGCCGCGTTCTTGATGTCGGTGGTGATCGTGCCGATGGGCTTGTTGGCGACGGGCGCGACGCGGTCATTCCACGTCTTAACGAACGCGGAAATTTCGGCATCCGGGGCAACGGTCCGAGTCACGATGTGGTTGTCCGCCACGACCGAAGCGCGGTCGATGTCGCGCGTCTTGACGTTCACGTTCAGGTCCACCTGCGTGATGACCCGGCCGAACGAGCCGCCCTGCGAGTAGATGCGGTCGTTGCCCGCCGGGTCCTTGACCTTGCACAGGTACGCCTGGTGCGAGTGCCCGCTGAGCACGACGTCGATCTCCGGGTCCACCTGCGTGGCGATGCGGTTGCCGGCCCCGGGGATGGCGCTGCAGGCGTCGGGCGACTGGTTCGCGTTCGCCTGGTCACCCTCGTGCATGAGCACGACCTGTGCCTTCACCCCGACCAGCTTCAGCAGCTTGGAGGCGACGTTGGCGGCCTTGACCTCGTCCACGAACTTGAGATCCTTGATCCCCTCGCTCGTCACGATGCTCGGTGTGGTCTGCGTGACCAGGCCGATGAAGCCGATCGGCACGCCGTTCATCCACTTGATGCTGACCGGCGGCAGCGCGGGCACGCCCCAGTCCGACAGCGCCTGCTTGACCTGCGCCGAGTTCGAGCCGCCGAGCGCGGCAAGCGCGTCGGTCTTCTCGTTGGGGTTCTTGAACAGGACGTTCGCGCCGACGTAGTCGAACGCCGCGCCCGTCCAGGGGCCGGCGGGCGAGCAGCCGTCCACCGGATGGCAGCCGCCCTTCATGATCCGCCGCAGCTCGGTGTAGCCCTCGTCGAACTCGTGGTTGCCCACCGCGGCCACCTTGAGCCCCAGCTTGCCCATGAACTCGACCGACGGCTCGTCGTGGTAGGCCGCCGAGATCAGCGGCGACGCCCCGATGAGGTCGCCCTGGGCCACGGCGATGGTGTTCTTGTCGGCCAGGGCCTTCATGTGCGTGGCTATGTACGCGGCGCCACCGGCGTCGACGGTCTGGCCGTTCTCGTCCACCATGCGGCCGGAGGACCCGGTGGGAGGTTCGAGGTTGCCGTGGAAGTCGTTGAGCGCGAGCAGCCGGACGGGGACCGTCTTGGGGGCCGTGCTCGCGTCCGCCGGGAGGGTGGAGAGCATCACCGCACCCGAGGCGACGGCTCCGGCCAGCGCCAGCCGGAGGAATGAACGAGACGTCATGGACCAAGACGTTACGGCGCGAACCTATGCTGCCGATGTCGCAAAGGTAACGATTTCCCAGGTTGTCACATGGCGTTATTTGCCAGTCATACGCCTAGAGTTCCTTGTGTGAGTGCACACGTGAAGGTCAGGGAACGGCTCGATGACACCGAGATCGCCGAGGTGATCGGCCTGGTCGAGGCGGCGACGGAGACCGACGGCGTGCGCCCGCTCAACGAGCACGTGATGCTCCACCTCCGCTACGGCGGCGATCCGCAGGCCCGGTCCCTGCTGCTGCAGGCCGGCGACACGTTGGCGGGCTATGCCCACATCGATCCCACGGACGAGGTCGAGGGGCCGAGCGTGGAGCTCGTCGTCCACCCCGAGCACCGCCGCCAGGGGCACGGCACGCGGCTGCTGAGCTCCGTCATGGAGCTGACGGACGGCAGGCCGCGCCTGTGGGCGCACGGCGACCACGCGGGGGCCGGGGCGCTGGCGACCAAGTTCGGCTTCGAGCGGGTGCGCTCACTCTGGCAGATGCGCCGTTCCCTCTTCGCCCCCATCGCGGCTTTCGCCCTGCCCGATGGGGTACGGCTGCGCACGTTCGTCCCCGGCCAGGACGAGGAGGCCTGGCTCAAGGTGAACTCCGCGGCCTTCGCCCACCACCCCGAGCAGGGCGCCTGGACGATGGACGACCTGCTCCGCCGCGAGCAGGAGCCGTGGTTCGACCCGGAGGGGTTCTTCCTGGCCTTCCGCGGCGACCGGCTCGCCGGCTTCCACTGGACGAAGATCCACGGCTCCTCCTCCCACGGCCACGAGCCCCTCGGCGAGGTGTACGTCGTAGGCGTCGATCCCACGCAACAGGGCACGGGCCTGGGCAAGGTGCTCACCCTTGCCGGGCTGAGCCACCTGCGCTCGCGCGGCCTCGCCCAGGCGATGCTGTACGTGGACGAGGCCAACACGGCGGCGATCAGGCTGTATGAGTCCCTCGGCTTCAACCGCTGGGACGTGGACGTGATGTACGCCCCTACTCCACTATCCAGTGGAGGATGAAGTAGGAGAGAGCGGCCACCAGGGCGGCGGCCGGAATGGTCAAGATCCACGCGGTCACGATGTTCCCGGCGACCCCCCACCGCACGGCGCTGAGCCGCTTGGTGGCTCCCACACCCATGATCGCCGAGGTGATCGTGTGCGTGGTGGAGATCGGCGCCCCGAACCCGATGGCGGCCGCGTACAGGACGGTCGCCGCCGCCGACTCCGCGGCGAAGCCCTGCGGCGGGTCCAGCGCGATGATGCGCCGCCCCAGCGTACGCATGATGCGCCAGCCACCCGCGTACGTACCGAGGGAAATCGCCCCGGCGGCGGACAGGATGACCCACTGCGGGATCGGATCGGACGGAGTGGCGAAGCCGCCGACGGTGAGCGCCAGGAAGATGACGCCCATAGTCTTCTGCGCGTCCTGCAGCCCGTGCCCGAGCGCCATGGCGGCCGCCGAGACGGTCTGCGCGTAACGGAAGCCCCGGTTGGTCTTGCCCGGCTGGCTGTTACGGAAGATCCAGTAAATTGCGATCATGATCAGTGCCGCCAGCGCGAACCCGATCACGGGTGACAGCACCATCGGGATGACGACCTTCTCGACGACGCCGTTCCAGTGCACCACGCTGGCCGAGGCCAGAGCGGAGCCCACCAAGCCGCCGATGAGCGCGTGGCTGGAGGAGGACGGCAGCCCGAAGTACCAGGTGACGAGGTTCCAGGCGATCGCTCCGATGAGCGACGAGGCCACGATGACCAGCCCGTGGGGGCCGTTGGGAGCGTCGATGATCCCCTTGCCGACCGTCTGAGCGACCTGGGTTCCCAGATGGGCGCCGATGAAGTTCATGGCCGCGGCCATGAACAGCGCGGCCCTGGGGGTCAGAGCCCGGGTCGAGACGGAGGTAGCGATGGCGTTCGCCGCGTCGTGGAACCCGTTGGTGTAGTCGAAGAGCAGTGAGATTACGACCACGCCGATGACGAGGGCGAGCGTGAGGTCCACTGGGCCTGGCCTAGCTTTCCTTGACCGCGATCGACTCGACGGTGTTGGCCACGTGCTCGAAGGCGTCGGCCGCCTCTTCCAGGGCGTCGACGACCTCCTTCATCTTCATGACGGTGAGCGCGTCGTACTCCCCGCTGAACAGCTTGGCCAGCAGCCTGCGGTAAACCTGGTCGCCCTGGTTCTCGAGGCGGTTGACCTCGATCCAGTACTCGTTGAGGTTCCTCATGGACCGCAGCCGCGGCATGGCCTCGGCTGTCAGCTCGGCGGCCCGCTCGAGCACCTCGACCTGCCTGACGACGTCCTTCGGCAGGTGGTCGATCTGATACAGAACGATGAGGTCGGAGGCGGCCTCCATCGCGTCCATCACGTCGTCGAGGTTGGACGCGAGGCGGTAGATGTCCTCGCGGTCGAACGGAGTGATGAAGCTCTCGTTGAGCCGGTTCATGATCGCGTGGGTGCGCTCATCACCGGCGTGCTCACAAGCACGCATCTTCTCGGCCAGGGCCTCCCTGTCCGACCCCTCGCTAATGATCTCCACCAGCAAGCGTGATGCGGTGACCAGATTGTTCGCGGAGTCTGCGAACAGGTCGTAGTAGCTGTCCTCACGTGGCGTGAGACGCAGGCGCACGTCGTTCTCCAGATGTGCGGGGATGGTCCGTGTAGAGGGTACGGGTTACCAGGCGAAATGCGAACTTCATGTCCCCTTCTCCTCCTGGCTACCCCGCGTATGTTGTGCGACACCGGGACAGAGGCTACCTTTAGATCTTTTCTGCCTTCGCCAGGGGGAGCCCAATCAGACCTTGGTCCGGTGAAAGTCCTTGAACGACCGGGACGGCGTGGGCCCACGCTGCCCTTGGTACCGCGACCCGTACTTGGCCGACCCGTAGGGATGCTCCGCGGGCGAGCTGAGCCGGAACACGCACAACTGCCCGATCTTCATCCCCGGCCAGAGTTTGATCGGCAACGTGGCCACGTTCGACAACTCCAACGTGACATGCCCGCTGAACCCAGGATCGATGAACCCCGCCGTCGAATGCGTCAGCAACCCCAGCCGCCCGAGCGAGCTCTTCCCCTCCAGCCTCGACGCGAGATCGTCCGGCAACGTGACGACCTCATAGGTGGAGGCCAGCACGAACTCACCCGGATGCAGGATGAACGGCTCATCCCCATCAGGCTCGACCATCCGCGTAAGATCCGGCTGCTCCACGGACGGGTCGATGTGGGGGTACCGATGGTTCTCGAACACCCGGAAGAACCGGTCAAGCCTTACGTCGATGCTGGAGGGCTGGATCATCTCCCGTTCGAAGGGATCGAGCGCAAGCCGCCCGGTGTCGAGCTCAGCAAGGATGTCACGGTCAGATAGCAGCACGGTGAGCAACTTACCGCCCGACCGGAAACTCTGTGGGGTCGGGATTGCTGTTGCACGCCAAGTTTCCGCTACAGTGGGGGACGCGACTTCGGGAGTCGGGGTCGTACGCGGGTGTAGTTCAATGGCAGAACATCAGCTTCCCAAGCTGACAGCGCGGGTTCGATTCCCGTCACCCGCTCTCATTGCGAAAGCCCAGGTAGACCGATGGATTCGGTACCTGGGCTTTGATCTTTCCTAGGGTTGTGGATCTCTGCGTGCCATTAGCGTGCCATTAGGCATGTCCCTCAGATCTTGCCAGCCAGGCCGGAAATTCTGTCGATCGAGGCCGGTGACGGGCCTACCCTGAGCGCATGGCTCATGCGAAGACGTCATTCGTCTGCCTGCCTTGCCGCGCCTCGTACAAGCAGCCTTACCCGACCCCCGGGCACAACGACCGGTTGTGCCCGCGCTGCGCCGAGCCGCTGATTCATGTTGGTTCCGCCTTCGCGGCCCCGCGTCGGCGGGACACCGCAGCCTGGCGGGTGCTCTCGCTGCTGCTGCACGCGGGTGTCCGCTTCCACAAGAGTTGTTGCGGCGGCCCCGGCTACCGCCCGCGCACACTCAGCGAAGCGCGCGCGCGGATGGCATACGCACGGGCCACCGGAGAGCCGTTCGCCAAAGCTCTAGTGCGCCGCGAAGGGCCTTAATGCGGCGGTGGTCATGCTCTGATGGTTTGCGTAGATCACCACGATGGTCCATGGGACGGGCCCTAGGGTCGATGGTCAGCCAGCGGGAACCAGCACGCCAGGTGGGTCACCCTTGTCGTCATCGTCGCGTACCCGTTCGTGTCGGATGAGCTGCTTGTCGATTGCTTCGGTGATCAGCTTGTCGGCTCCTCGGACCGCGTGCTGATAGATCATCGCGGCCCGGACGTTGTCGTGCCCCATACGTGCCATGAGGTCCTTGAGCCCCGCCCCCGAGTCCGCTGCGATCATGTTTCCCGTGTGACGGAGGTCATGGAAGTGCAGCCCCGGAACGCCGACCGCCCGCACGGCCTCCATCCAGCCGGAGAGCCTGTTGAACCCGCTCCGGCGCATTGGGCCACCCTTGATCCCAGTGAACGCCTCGGGCTTCACATAGAGCCGCAGGTGCTCTCTCAGGGCCGGGATGATCGCTTGTGGGAGGCCGACGATGCGCTTGCCAGCCTTGGACTTGGGCGCGCCAAGAACGAGCTCGCCTGTGGAGCGTTCTACATAGGCCAGGCGCACGCGGACCGTACCCGCGTTGAGGTCGAGGTCTGCTCGGGTCAGTGCGGTGATCTCGCCCCAGCGCAGGCTCGCGAACGTCGCCAGGAGCACGAAGGCTCGGTAGCGCCGATCGTGCGTGCAGTCGGCCTGCCCGGTGTCGATCATCCGCCACAGCGCCCGCTCGGCTTCTGCTCGCGTCGGGAAGACCTCCGGGTAGGTCCGCATCTCACCATGCCTCTGGAATCGGATGCGATGTCCCTCGCCTCTCTTGAGCCCCCGGATGCTGCCCACTGGTCGGCGCCCAACCTTGTCCGCCAGTTCGAAGACCTGTCCCACGGCGAGGACCGGTCGCTCTTCGGCGTGCTCGTCGCCAGCCCCGCGGATTCGGCACGGGTTGCGGGAGATGATCCGGTCGTCCTCGGCCGCCGTCATGAGCACGGCACGGAGGAGGCGATACGCCTTGGCCGCCATGCTCACGGAGACGCCCTTGCCGAGCAGGTCCGCCCGCCACTGCCGAATCATCGCCGTGGAGAGCTTGCCGAGCGAAACGTTGCCGAGATAGGGCGTGATGTGCTTTTTGAGCAGCCAGCGGTACAGGTCCACTGTCCGAGGGCGGAGGCCGGGGCGCTGGTCGATCCAGGTTGCCGAATACTCTGCGAGCTTGATCTTTGCGCGCTCGGGGTCGCTCCACGTTCCAGCGAGAATCCGCCCCTCGATCAGGGTGAGCGCCCGGTCCGCGTCGCCCTTGCGCTCATAGGTTTCCTCGCCGGTCCGCATGCGCCCGTCCGGCCCGGGATAGCGGATCTGGAATCGCCCCGAGGGCAGCTTGCGGATGTTGCCGAAACGGCGGTGGTTCTCCTTGTTCGCCATCAGGCGGCCCTCCCGGTTGCGTCGAAGGTCGTCATGGGCGCGACGGTCCCCGCGACGACGAAGGCGATCAGTGCGGACTCACGGATGCGGACGTGCCGCCCGACCTTCACGAACTCGATCCGGCGTTCGGCGATCAGTCGGCGGACGAAGCGAACCGAGGTGCTGAGCAGTTCGGCCGCTTCCGGGACGGTGAACAGTTGATCCAAGATCTCCTCCTCTCAGGCTGCCTGCGGATTTGCCGAAAGACTCTGCTCTTCGAGCTTTCTCAGGTGAGCGCGCCATCGCTGGCGTTCGGCGATGGATCGAAGGAGCCGGACGCCGATCGGGGCGAGATCAGGATCACCTGGTCTGACCGGCTGCCAGACGTAGCGGTGTGGGTCGGTCGGTTCGTCGGCCTTACCGAGGGCTTCCAGGACCCAGGTACGCGGTCCTGCTTGTGCTCGGCCAGCGTCTTGTTGCTCCACTTGCGGGAGACGAGCACGCGACGGCCGGCGTAGCCGAGGTGCTCGGGCTTGTGTGCTTTGGACCGGCAGCGACCAGGGGCCATCCCCGACTTGGCGTTCTTGGGCTGCACGCCGTACCGCAGCCAGTTCGGGCAGGTCGGTGAGCACAGCTCGTAGCGCAGGGCATCGAGGAAGCGGGCGGCGTGTTCGCGCTGGGCCTGGCTGCCGAGCCCTTCGCCGAGACTCTTGGTGAGGTACTTGGACAGATAGCGGATGCACTGGTCAGCGTCCGACGACCCGGCGAGCACGCCCTTGACGTCCATCTGATCACCGAAGCGGATCACGTGCATGGGCTCGTCGCCGAGTTGGTCGAGAGCTTCATCCCAGGTGGGCAGGACCTCGCCCGTGTCGGGATCCACGTAACCGACGCCGTCGTTCCAGACGGGCAGGTGCTCGCCCTCGAAGCGCGCTTCATCCGCCTGGGGCCACCAGATCTGGTGGTAGGTCGCCGCCGCGATCTGCTTCATCTCGGCACGTGGCAGGGTGCCCCGGATCGCCATGTGCAGGTGTGGCGCGAGCCGCCTCTGAGGCTCCACCGTGGCGAAGTACTGCACGTCATAGCCCGCGACCCGGCGAAGGTTCTGCACAAACCGGTCCACAAGCTTGGAGAAGTGCAGCGCATCACGAGCCGCCCGCACGTAGTCGTACGTGTCCGGATCAATGGGCACGCCGTTCATGACACGCGGCCCGCGCACGCCCGCACGCTGCGCGTGCGGCCTGGGGGCCGTTCTCGCGTGCGACGCGCGCGGGCCGCTACGGATGGCTGCCGCGCTCATCCTGAACCTCATGCGGGTAGTGCCCGTAGTGCCGTTGACGCCAGCGCTCGAAGTAGCCGATGCCCATCATGCTCACCCCAGCGAAGGCGGCTACGCAGAGGCAGAAGAGCAAGGTAGACAGCGCGAAGGCGTATTCCCACCCCGTTGCGGCACCGATCAATAAGAAGAGGATGAGGAAGCCGCCGACAGCAGCGCCGGCGACCAGCCCGAGGCGCACAGGATGGGCCGCAGAGAACCGCTGACCGCGATGCGGCTTGGCATCGCCACCCAACGACGCATCCACTCGCCAGAACCAGCCCGCTAGAAGCCTCAACAAGCGCACAGCGAACCCCTTTCATGCCTCCGGCAGGGGCGCTCCGACTCCGGGATGATCGCCGCGCCTCCCTTCAGGACCGTAAGTGGCTGAGGTGGAAGCCTGATCATCCCGCCCGCCATCGACCCGGGACAAGCCGAGCAGACCAGGGCCACGAGGTCACGGGGTGATCACCGTGCCATGACAGTTTCAAGGGGCGGGAGCTGAGCGGCCGAGGCGATCCCAGACCAGGCGCTGGCGTTCCGCTGACAGGCCCTGTTCCCTCATGGCCCGATCGCACCCCTGTGCGTTCATGTGGTCGAGGAGGGGTTCGAAACGGTCGGCTCTGTCCCGTACGAGTTCCGTGGCCAACCGTAGTTCCAAACGAACCGCGGGAACCTGGTGCGAGCCACATACGAGCCACACGTAGTGCTGCCATGGGCCGCGGCCAACGCATTCCATCCCGTCAGAGTCGACCTGCCTTTCAACGGTGCTCATCTCCACCTTGACCCCGTGCACCTCGTACCTGGTGAAGTATTGCGAGGACTCTGGAAGCCACGAGGCAGCATGTAGCCGGGATCGCGACCGATCAGCTCGCCTGATGCGGGCGGGTGGCGCGTCGCCAGGCGGCCTGGCGCAGCGGTCGAAGGCCGTTGAGTCCAACGATGACGGTGGACCCTGCGTGCCCGGCCACGCCCAGCGGCAGCGGCAGGCCGCACAAGCCGGCGACCACCCGGGGCGGCCGCGGCACGGCCCGGGCGGTACGTACTAACGCGACGCACCTGCGCGTTCCAACAGCTCGGTGGTCGCCTCCCACAGGCGCCGCTCCCGGTCGCGGTCGTGGGCGACCGGCTGCACCTCGGTCAGCTTGGTCTTCACCACGAACGCGCCCTCGCGCAAGTGCGCCCACTTGTCGTCGAGGGCCATCGCAGCCAGCAGTGGCCCCGAGCGTTGCGGCGTCGACACGCCGGGTACACGGCCCAAGGCGCGGCTCATCGCCTGAACCGCCTCGGGGGCGCCACGGCCCAGCGCGGTGCCGGGCATCCATCCCGGTTCGAACACCGACACGTTGATCCCGGCGCCAGCGCGACGCTGCAGCTCATGGGCGTAGTACAGGATCGCCAACTTGGCGTTGGAGTAGGCGACGCCGGACGCGGCCATGCCCGGGGCCTGCTCACCGGTGGCCGGGCGGGCGAGCTCGACGGGATCGGCCCACTTGGCCTCGGCCACGCCCAGCAGCTTGCGCCAGAAATTGGCGTGATAGGTGTTCGAGCCGAGCAGCACGACCCGTGCCGGGGCGGTGAACGAACCAAGCAGGTCGCCGATGAGCTGGGCGTGGGCGAGGTAGTTGACGGCGAAAGTCATCTCGTAGCCATCGGGCGAGGCCCGCCGGGTGTCGCTTGACATGGTGCCGGCGTTGGCGACCAGCGCGCGCAGCGGCCGTACGGCGCCGGCGGCGAGCAGGGCGCGCACGGTGGCCGCGGCGGCACGGACGTCGGCTAGGCGCGACAGGTCGCAGCCGATCTCGCGGACGCTGCCGCCGCGCGCGCGGGCCTCGTCGGCGACCGCCGTCAGGTCCCGCCCGGCGCGGCCGACCAGCAGC
>NZ_JBFAMX010000266.1:0-13730 GCF_040659615.1 Nonomuraea sp. NPDC049784 | reverse complement strand
CGCCCTCCCGGACCCGGACCTCCGCCGCTCCCCGCCGCACCTCCCCCACCCCCACCCGTGCGCCGAGCAGCTCCCCGCCGCCGCCACCGCCTCCCACGATCCGGCAGGGCGGGACCTCCGTGCCGCGTCCCGCCTCCGTCCAGGCGGCCAGCATCGTGGGGTGGAGTGGCACGTCGGGGGCGATCAAGATCTCCGCGGACGGGACCGGGCCCGTGCGGCTGCGGATCTCGTACACGCGGCGGGACGGGGAGGGCGGGGCGGCCAGGACGGTACGGCAGGAGAGCCGCACCTTACGGGGCAGCACCGTCTACACCAGCAGCGTGGCGCACGATCCTGGGAGCGTTTCCTGCGGTGAGAGGGTGTACTTCGGGATCGTCGTCATGACGGAGCCTGCCGCGGGGAACGGGCCGCAGGTGAGCGAGGTCGCGGTGGACGGCCCCGCCTGCCCCACGCCCTCCCGTTCCGCCACGCCGACGCCCAGCCAGGAACACAGCACCTCGACCCTCACCACCCCCACGCCGTCGGGCACCCCGGCGGCCACTGCCGAGGAGCGGCTCGCCCGCTCATCGGGCCCGCCCACGGACGAAGGTCCCGACGCGCCCTTGGTGCGCCCCCTTTCGACTCCCGTGGAGGAGCCGTTGGAGGAGCCGTCGCACTAGGAGCACCGCACCCTGAACCGTTCCAGCGTGTACAGGTCGTCGAGGCGGACCGGGGCCTGGTCGTTGCCGGGCTGCTCGGCGGCCTTGGTTGTACAACTCGGTGACCCGTCACTCCGCCGCGGTGTTGCCAGGGCGGGACGCGTGGTCCCGCCCTGGCGGGTCAGCGCAGCAGGTCGAGGTCGACGGCGGCGGCCATGGCCGCGAAGCCGTCGGCGTTGGGGTGGATGTGGTCGCCCCGGTCGTAGGCGGGCAGGTAGCGCAGCGGGTCGGCGGGGTCGGCCAGCGCGGTCGCGAAGTCAACGACGCCGTCGAACGCGCCGCTGGTGGTGATCCAGGTGTTGACGGCTTGACGTTCGGCCTCCAACGTCTCGCTGTAACCGGCGCTGCCCTTGAGCGGCGGGATCGTACCACCGATGATCTCCGCGTCCTTGGCGTGGACCCGGTCGATGATCTGGCGGTAGGCGGCGATGAGCTGGTCGGCGGTGGCGCGGTTGCGCAGGTCGTTCGTGCCTTCGACGAGGAGCACGTACTTAAGCCCGTCGCGGACGAGTACGTCGTGCTCCAGCCGGTTCAGCACGCTGAGGCCGTCCTGGGCGGTGTCGGCGAGCACGCGGTTGCCCCCGATGCCCACGTTCACGACGGCGGGGTCGCGTCCGGGGGCTGCGGCGAGCCGGGCCGCCAGGTAGTCCGGCCAGCGCTCGAACCCGTCGACGACCGTGCCGGAGCCGTCGGTGATGGAGTCGCCGAGCGCGACCAGCGTCTCGTGGGTGGGCCCGTGGGTGACGCTGACTGCGTTGAGGAAGATCCAGCTTCTCACCGTGGCGGTGAACGAGCTGCCGTCCTCCTCGGCGGTGTGGTCGCCGGTCGAGATGTAGTTGGTTTGCACGGCGGAGCGGTGCCAGGTGGCGGGGCCGGTCGCGGTCGGGAGGTGGATGCTGACGGCCAGGTCCTGGCCGCTTCTGACCTCGAGTTCGACCGGGTCGCTGTAGACGTCCTGTCCGGCCGGGACCGTCACCGAGGGCTCGCCGCCGAAGGTGAGGTGCCGCAGCGTGCCTTCGACCAGCGCGGGTCCGGAACTCCGCAGCGCCACGGTCGCGCTGCCGAAGGTCACCGGCCGGTCACCGTGGAGGTTGGAAAGCTGGATGCGCACCGCATCTCCGTCCCCGCGCATCCGTACGACCATGCGGATGCTCTGGTTCTCGTACGTCGGCGGGACGGCGGCGGCGGCCGAAGAGTGCACGGAGGTGGCCCAGGCGTCGGCCCAGTGCTCGGTGGCCTGCGCGGGAAGGGCGATAGGCGTGGCCAGCGCGACGCCGAGTAACGTGGCCAGCAACCGTCGAGTGATCATCGGAACGTCCTTCACGGGAGCAGGAGGTCGGTGACGAGCGGCAGGTGGTCGGAGGCGTCGGTGCACATCAGCCAGGCCGAGCGCACGTCGGTGCCCTTGGGCACGAAGACGTAGTCGAAGCGCCAGGTGTTGCCCGCCGACAGTCCGGGGCCGACGCCGACCCGTGCCCACACGTCGTCGTAGCGGTCGGTGAAGGTGCTGATGCCGCCGAAGGTCGGCACGGCGTTGGTGTCGCCCAGGAAGATGACCGTCTCGGCCGACTGGCCCAGTGTGGCCACGATGGCGTCGGCCTGCTCCTGCCACTCGGCGTCGCTGGTGTGCTGCATGTGCGAGTTGCCCAGGCGTACCCGCTTGCCCTGGATGTCGACGACGACCTCCAGCAGGCCGCGCGGCTCGCTGCCGGTGTACTGCGGAAGGCGGGTGTTGCGCGACTCGAGGATGGGCCAGCGGGACAGGAATGCGGTGCCGTACTGCCTGCGAGGCTGGCCCGGTTCCAACGGATCCAGGTCGTAGTTGGCGCCGTACGCCTGGTGCATGCCGAGCATCTTGGCCAGCTCGCTCGGGGTGTCCAGCCAGTTGCTGCGCGCGCGGAAGAACTTGTCGACCTCCTGCAGGCCGATGACATCGGCGTCGATGGCCTCGATGATCTCGGCGATGTGCTCGAGGTCGAAGACGTTGTCGACGCCGGCGCCGTAGTGGATGTTGAAGGAGGCCACGCGGATGACTCCGCGCTTGATCCTGCGCTTCTCCACAGTCGCGGACGCCGGCATCGCCGCCAGTCCGATGCCGGCCGCCGCCACGGCGCTCGCGCCGAGCAGTCCTCGTCTGCTGATGCTCATGAGGGGTCCCTTCAGTGAGGTGCTATTTGAGTGCGCCGGAGGTGAGGCCGGCGACGATCCGCTTCTGGAAGACCAGAACGAGGATCACGAGGGGGATGGTGACGATCACGCCCGCGGCCATCTGGGTGCCGAAGGGCGTGTCGAAGTCGGAGGCGCCGCCGAACTGGGCGACGCGGACGGTCGCCGTCTGCATGTCAGCCTTGCTGATCATGGTGAGGGCGATCATGAACTCGTTCCAGGTGGCGAAGAACGCCAGGATGGCGGTGGTGAACACGCCCGGCGCGGCGACCGGCAGGATGACTCGCCGGAAGGCGCCGAAGCGGGTGCAGCCGTCGATGGTGGCCGCCTGCTCGAGCTCGTGCGGCATCTGGCGGAAGAACGCGGTGAGCGTCCAGACGGCCAGCGGCAGCGCGAACGACATGCTCGGCACGATCATGGCGTGGTAGGTGTTGACCCAGCCCAGCTCGGTGAAGAGCTTGAGCAGCGGAACGATCAGCAGGGCGCCGGGGAACATCGACGTGCCGAGGACCAGCCCGAGGACCAGATTCTTGCCACGGAAGGTGAGCCGGGCCAGCGCGTAGGCGCAGCAGATGCCGAACAGCAACGTCAGCACGGTGGTGCTGCCCGAGACGATCAGGCTGTTGAGCAGGGCGCGCCCGAAGTCGCTGTGCCCGGAGAACACCGCGGCGTAGTTCTCCAGCGACGGCGGCGACGGCCAGGGCGTGGTGGAGAAGATGTCGCCGGTGCGGCGCAGGCTGGAGACGACCATCCAGTAGAACGGCGCCAGGCAGTAGACGACGATGAGCCCGGCGGCCAAGAGGCGCTTCATGCCTGCCCCTTCCTTGATCGCGCGTCGGCGAGCAGGTCGGCGCCGAGCAGCCGGACGAAGACGAACAGGATGAGGGCCATGTAGGCGATGAGCACGATCCCGTAGGCGGCGGCGGGGCCGTACCTGAGCTGGGTGGCCTCGTCCCACACCAGGGCGGAAAGCGTCTCCACCGAGAACTTGCCGCGGCCGATCATCACGAACGGCAGGTCGAACATGGCCAGCGCGTCCAGCACCCGGAACAGCACCGCCACCACCAGCGCGGGTTTGACCAGCGGCAATGTGATCCGCCAGAACGTCTGCCAGGCCGACGCCCCGTCCACCTTCGCGGCCTCGTAGACCATCGTGGGGATGATCTGCAGGCCGGCCAGCACCAGCAGCCCGACGAACGGCGCGGTCTTCCAGACGTCGGCGATGATGACGGCGAGCTTGGCCTGCACTCCCTCGGTGGTCCACAGGATCTTCTCGCCGATGACGGCGTTGGCCACGCCGTCCGCCTGGAACACCCACCGCCACATCAGGCCGGAGATGGCGGTGGGCACCGCCCAGGGGATCAGGATGCTGGCCCGCACCAGGCCCTTGCCGCGCAGCACTCCGTGCATCACCAGCGCCATGGCCACGCCGAGCACGGTTTCCAGCGCGACCGTGGTGACGGTGAAGACGGTGGTGTTGGCCAGGGCGTTGACGAAACGCTCCCCCACCAGCCCCGCGTAGTTGGCCAGGCCGGCGAAGCGCTCGCCCTCGACGACGAATCCGTCGGCGTCGAGTCCTTCTCCGCGTACGTACATCGACTCGCGCGCCGCCGCGACCAGCGGATACAGCACCACCAAGGCGAGGACGAGCAGTGTGGGGGAGATCATCAGTGCGGCGAACCACCGCGAGCCACGCCTCATTGCTTGAGCAGCCCCGCCAGTTGCTGCTGCAGCCCGGACAGCGCCTGCTCGACGGCTACCTCGCCGGACAGCGCCGGGTAGACGGCGTTCTGGATCGCGGCGGTCACGTCACCGTACTTGACGGCGACCGGGCGGGGCTTGGCCGCCAGAATTCCGTCCTTCAGCGAGGGGAGGTAAGGGTACTTCTCGACGAGTTGCGCGTCCTCGTAGAGCGACGTGCGCGCGACGGGGGTGCTGTTGATGGTCGCCCAGGTCTTCAGCTGCTCGGCGGAGGTGAGGAAGGCCAGGAATTCCCTGGCGGTCTCCTTGTGCCTGGAGAAGGCGGAGATCGCCAGATTGGCGCCGCCGAGGGTGCCGCTGCCCAGACCGTCCAGTCCGGGGATGGGAGCGACGTCGACCTTGCCCGCGACCGGGCTGTCGGGCGCGTTGGCGGTCCCGTACAGGGAGGCCCAGCTGCGGGCGAACAGCACCTTGCCGCCCTGGAGGGCGTTCTTGACCTCGTCCTCCTTGAAGGTGATGCCCTCCTTGGGGATCATCCCGCTCTTGAGCCCGTCGACGAGGAAGTTCAGGCCCTCCTTGGCGGCGTCGGTGTCCAGATGGGGGGTGCCGGAGTCGTCGACGACCGTGCCGCCGGCGGACTGGACGGCTTCGGAGAAGGAGACGGTCAGCCCTTCGTACTTGTCCAGCAGTCCGACATAACAGGACATACCCTCCTGCTTGGGCAGCACTTCGGCGCAGATCTCCTTCATCTCCGCCCAGGTCGTCGGCGCCTTGTCCACCAGGTCCTTGCGGTAGTAGAGCAGCCCGGTCCCGGTGAGCCACGGCAACGCGTAGAGCTTGCCCCGGTATTTGGCGGTCTCCAGTGTGGGAGCCAGGAGTTCATCGGCCTTGACCGTGTCGGCGGGCAACTCCTCCACCCAGCGGTTCGCGGCGAACTCGGCGGTCCACACCGCGTCCAGCATCATGACGTCCATCGCGTCGGACTTCGTCTGGGCGTTGTTGATCAGGCGCTGCCGCTGGCTGTCGGCGTCCTTGGGCTGGATGTCCAGCGTCACCTTCTCGTCGGGGTGTGTGGCGTTCCAGGCGTCGATGATCTTCCTGGTGGCCTCTTCATGGCTCTGCGTGTCGGTGAGCGTGATCGGCCCGCGCCCGTCGGCGGCGGCCGGCTCCTCGTCCGCGCCGCAGGCCGCCGTGGCGGCCAGCACGAGCGCGCACGCGAGGGCGAGTGCTCTGGTCATGGGTGGCTCCTTGTGAGGGGGTCGGAGGAAAAGGCTTCAGAGGGTGACGACGGTTCCGGCCAGCCTGGCGTGCTCGGCGGCGAAGGCGATCTCGTGGCTGTGCAGGCTCTCGCGGGCGTCCGACAGGATCGCGGCCGGATCGTCGCCGGCGAGCGCGTCCAGGAAGGCGGTGATGAGGCCCTGGTCCCCGCCGCTGTGGCCGTCCTTCGGCGGGTGCGTGTCGATGACCTCGGTGGCGCCGGTCACGAAGTCCGTGACGGTGAGCAGCTCGCCGTCACCGTCGATGGAACCCCGGGTGCCGAAGATCCGGGTCTTGCGGGGCGTCTTCGGCGAGAAGGCGGTCATGGTGAACGACGCTGTGGCGCCGCCGTCGAACTCCAGATTGACCACCTGGTGATCGACCACGTCGTTGTCGCAGGCGTACACGCACCTGCCATAGGGGCCCTCGCGCAGCGCCCGCAGCACGCCTTCCTCGGTGATGTCCGAGGTCAGCACGGCCAGCGGCCAGTGGTCATCGGATCCGAGGAAGGGCAGGTAGATGCGCTGCGCCGCGTACGGGCAGTCGTCGGCCACGGCGCAGTCGAGGCAGCGGTCGGCGGCGCCCGCGGGCTGGTTGCCGGCCGTGAAGTGTTTGAGCCCGCCGAAGGACGACACCCGGGTGACCCGGCGACCCGTCAGGTACGTGAGCCAGTCCAGGTCGTGGCACGATTTGGCGAGCAACATGAACGTGGCCTGATCCGTACGGCGCCAGTTGCCGCGCACATAGGAGTGGGCGTGGTGCCACCAGCCGACCGGTTCGAGATGCTCGATGCTGATGATCTCACCGATCCGCCCGCTCTCGAGGACGGCCTTCAACCTCCGCGTGTACGGGGTGTAGCGCATGACGTGGCAGACGGCGAAGATCACCCCCGCCTTCTCGGCCGCCTCGACGATCCGCTGGCAGTCCTCCAGCCGGATCGCCATCGGCTTCTCGAGCAGGATGTGGTAGCCCAGCTCGGCGAAGCGCACCGCCGGTTCGACGTGGTTGGCGTCCAGCGTCGCTATGACCACGGCGTCGGCCAGCCGCGGGCGCTCCGCCAGCGTGCGCCAGTCGTCGAACCCGACCGCGTCCGGATGCCCGGCGAGCACGTCCTCGCGGCGCCGCCGGTCGGGCTCGGCCACAGCGGCGAGCTTGGCGCGACCGTCCCGCATCGCGTGCCTGATGTATCGCGTCCCTCGGTCACCCGCACCCACCAGGGCCAGACCAACTTGCCGCATTTCTTCTTCACTCCAATTATGACGAGACGCGACGTAAAGCTAGAGTTTGCCCAGTGGAGCCGTCAAGGGGGATTATGAGAACTCTCGGCGTTACGAACGACACGGCGCTGCTGCGCCGCCTCAACACGCGTGCGATCCTGCACGCGCTGCGCCAGGGCGGCGCCCAGACGCTGACCCAGCTCGCCCGCGCCTCCGGCCTGTCCAGGCAGACCGCTGAAGTGGCGCTCACCGACCTGACCGAGCGGGGACTGGCCGAGGAGGCCGCGCCGACCGAGGGCGGCACCGGCCGGCCGGCCCGGCGCTTCCGGTTCAAGTCCGAGGCGGGCCACGTTGTCGGCCTGGACGTCGGACCCAGCCGGATCCTCGCCATGCTCGCCGACCTCAACGGCAACGTGATCGGCGAGCAACGGATCGACGTGGACGAGCACCTGCCGGCCGCGGAGCGCCTCGCGCTCGCCGAGCGGGCCGCCACCGGGTGCGCCGGCTCCGCGGGCGTCGGGCGTGGCGGCGTGTGGGCGGCCACGGCGGGCACGTCGGGTGTGGTGGATCGCTCGGGCCGGGTGTCGGTGTCGCACCTGATCCCCGGTTGGACCGGGCTCGACCTGGGCGGCCTGGTGGGCCGCTGGTTCGACTGCCCCGGGTTCGCCGCGAACGACGCCAACCTCGCCGCCGTCGCCGAGCACTGGCGGGGCAGTGCGCGGCACGTCGAGGACGTGGTCTATGTCCTCTCCGGATACCGCGCCGGCCACGGGCTGCTGCTCGACGGCCGGTTGCGGGCCGGCCGCACGGGCAGCGCCGGTGAGCTGGGCAGATTGCCCCTCACCGGATGGGAGGACCCGTCCGTCGTGCTCGGCAGGGAAGGGCGCGGCGCGGAGGAGGTCTTCGAGGCGGCACGGGCGGGCGAGGAACAGGCGCTCGCGGTGGTGGACCGGCTGGCCCACGGCCTGGCCAGAGGCGCGTCGGCGCTCGTGCTCGTGGTGGACCCCGAGCTGGTCGTCGTGGGCGGCGGCTTCTCGCGCGCCGGCGAGCTGCTGCTCGAACCGATGCGGGCGCACCTGGCCACGATGTGCCTGAATCCCCCCGAGGTCGCCCTGTCCACGTTCGGTGAGGAGAGCATCGCGCTGGGCGCGGTGCGCATGGCGCTGGATCACGTCGAGCGCGAACGGCTCGGCCTGTGACGCCGCTCCGGCCGGGCGGCGGGCCGGCGGACCCCTGGAGGCGGGCGTGCCGTTAGAGGTGGCGCTCGCGGCCGTCTTCGCTGTCGTCACGGGCGTGAACGACGGCGGCGCCCTGCTCGCCACCGGCCACAAGTTGCCCACCGTGCGACCGTGCGCCGGCATCGCCGTCATGGTCGCCATGAACGCACTCGTGCCGCTGCTGACCCATGAGGTCGCCCGGACATTCACGCACCGGCTGGCCGCCTTCGACGGGCCGGGCGGCGCGCGCGCCGTGGTCGTCGGCGTGGGAGCGGCACTCGTGATCGTGCTCGCGCTGAACCACTACGGCAAGCCGACCAGCCTCACTCTGGCCATCGTGGGCGGGCTGACCGGCGCCGGACTCGGCTGGGGCTTCCCCGTGAGCGCGGGCTCGGTGGCACTGGTGCTGGCTGTGGCGCTCGTGGCCCCGTTCGCGGGCGCGCTGGCCGCGCCGCTGGCATCCCGGCTGATGGCTGCCGTGACCACCGGCGCGGGGCTGCGGCGCTGGCACTGGATCGGGTTCATCCTGCAATGCGGCGCCTACGCCGCCAACGACGGTCAAAAGACGCTGGCCGTCTTCACGATCGCCCTGGGCGCCTCGGGCGCGCCGCTGCCCGTCACCCTGGTGGCGGCTGCCCTGTTCGGGATCGGAGCGCTGTGCGGCATCCGCGGAACCGGCCGCACGCTCAGCCGGGAGATCATCGCCGCACGCCCCCTGCACGGCGTGGCGGCCGAGACCGGGTCGGCCCTCACCGTGATGGGCTGCGCCGCGGCCGGAATGCCCGTGAGCATGACCCAGGCCCTCGCGGGCGGACTCGTCGGCGCGGGAATGGCGCAGGGCGCCGGCAGGGTGCGCTGGCATGCCGCCGCCAAGATCGCGCTGGCCTGGCTGATCACGCTGCCGTCGAGCGCCGTGCTGGCCACGGCGGCGGCGTGGGTGACGAGAGGACTGACGTGAGCATGAGGCGGCTGAGCCGAGTACGCGACCTTCTGGCCGGGCGGATGGACACCGCACTGACCGAGGCCCTGACCGGGCAGCTCCAGGCGACCAAGGAGGGCGCCTGGCTCGCGCTCGCGATGGTCGCCGGCGAAGTGGACAGGACCGGAGCACACGAGCGGATGCGCGCCATCGAGCACCTGGGCGACACCCGACGCGCCTGGCTGGTGTCGGAGCTGGAGCACGCCCTGGTCACGGCGCTCGACCGGGAGGACCTGTTCCGGCTCTCGCGGTACATCGACGACGTGCTCGACGCGCTACGCGACTTCGTCCGGGAATCGCGGCTGTACCAGGTGGCCGAGCAGATCAGATTCATTCCGCTGCTCGACCAGGTGATCGTGGGCATCGAGGCGTTGGAGAAGGCTGTGCGCGCCCTGTCGTCGAAACCGGCAGCCGTGGTACACGACGCGCTGGCCGCCAAGAAGGCCGGCGGCGCGGTACGCCGGATGTACCAGTACGAGATCGCGCGCATCTTCTCCGAGGAGCTGACGGCGGAAAGGATGAAGGAACGGGAGCTCGCACGCCGCCTGGAGATCGCCGGCACGGCCATCGCCAACGCGGCGGACGCCGCAGCTGATGGGGCGATGAAACGCTAGCCCGAGATATGCCCCCGGGCGGGCGGCGCGGGGCTTGTGAGGCAACCAAGCGTGCGCTAGCTTGGCTAGAGATGAGCGGTGACACCTCTGCGTACTGGGCCGCCTGCGCGCGCGGCGAGCTGGTCGTCCAGCGCTGTACGTCGTGCGGCCGCCGCGTCCACCTCCCCGAGGCCGACTGTCCCTGGTGCGGTGCAGGCGAGCTCGTGTTCGAGCCGGTCAAGGGCGAGGGCGTCGTGCACACGTTCACGATCGTGCACCGCTCGTTTGCTCCCGCCTACCGGGGCCGGGAGCCGTACGTGATGGCCTGGGTGGACCTGCCCGAGGGCGTGCGGGCGTTCGGGCATGTGGTGGGGTGCGCCCCGGACGACGTACGCATCGGCATGCCGGTACGCGTGACGTTCATCGACCGACTCCCCCATTGGAGGCCCGTGTGAAGCTCGGCAACGTGCTGATCCCCGTCGCCGACCTGGACGAGGCGATCGCCTTCTACGGCCTGCCGGTGAAGTTCAGGGACGGTGACAGGTTCGCGGCGCTGGACGGCGGCGGGGTCACCGTGGCGCTGGCCGGGCCCGCCGAGCACGTCACAGCCTCGATCGCGCCGTCGTACAAGGTGGACGACCTGGAGAAGGCCGTGCGGGAGATGACCGCGCGCGGCGGCGAGGTGGTGCGGGAGCCCGAGAAGGGGCCGCATGAGACGCGGGCCGTGCTGCGCGATCCCTCAGGAAACGTCTTCGTGCTCTATCAGCCCCTCTGACTGGAGGCATCCCCCATGGCGCGATCACCCTACGGCAACTACGGCCACGCGATCCTGACCGCCGGAGCGCTGCGCACGCCCGACCGGGTCGCGCTCACGTACTGCGGCGAGCAGAGCTTCACCTACGACGAGCTCAACAGGAACGTCAACCGCCGCGCCAACGCCCTCCTCGCGAAGGGGATCGCGCCGGGCCGGCGGGTGGCGGCGCTGCTCAACGAGACGTTACGGGTGGCCGAGGTCTACCTGGCGCAGGCCAAGATCGGGGCGGTGACGGCGGCGCTGAACCCGTACTGGCCGGTTGAGACGCTGTGTGACGTGGTGGCGGCCTCGGGGTGCACGGCGTTCGTGTACGACGCGACGGTCGAGGGCGTGGTCGAGCAGATCAGAGGGTCGCTCCCGGCCGTGACCACGTGGATCGACGTGCGCGAGCTCGAAGGCGAGTCCGACGAGGAGCCGCCGATCAGCGGTTCGTACGACGACCCGCTGGCGCTCTACTACACCTCGGGCACGACGGGGCTGCCGAAGGCGGTCGTGCACACGCACGCGTCGTCCCTGGCCACGGCGCAGATCTGGCTGGATGTGCCGCGCGGTCCGGACTCGGTGTTCGGGACGGGCGCGATCATCTGGGGCATCGGTTTCCCGGCCATCGTCGGGCCCGCCCTGTACGCCGGGATGCGCCTGGTGCTGGAGCAGGACTGGGGTCCGGCGAACTTCCTGCGCGTCGTCCCCCGCGAACGGGTCACACATCTGTCGCAGATCCCCTCGTTCTACGCCGCGCTGCTCGCGTCGCCCGACCACGAGGGCGTGGACCTGTCGTCCATCCAGGTGATCATGCTGGGCGGCGAGCCGCTGACCAGGACCATGCTGGACCGGATCAAGGCCAGGCTCCCGCAGGCGGGCGTGTACTCGTACTACGGCCAGACCGAGGCCCCCTACACGTGCATGGGCCGCGTGGACGACGGCTCGATCCCGCTCGGCTCCTCGGGGCGCGCCCGTACGGGGAACGCGGTGCGGATCACCGACCCGAACGGCAACCGGGTGGTCGGCGAGGTCGGCGAGATCAACCTCGCCGGGCCGCACCGGATGACCGGCTACGACGGCCTGCCGGAGCGGACGGCGGAGGTGCTGCGCGGCGAGTGGTATGTCGGCGGCGACCTCGGGACCCTCTCCCCGGACGGCGTGCTGCAGGTGCTGGGCAGGCGGGAGGACTCGATACTCAAGGGCGGCGTCTGGACCCAGCCGATCGTGATCGAGGAGGCGGCCTCCGCCCTGGACGGGGTGGCCGAGGCCGGCGCGGTCGGCGTACCGGAAGGGGCCTTCGAGCAGCGCGTGCTGCTGGCGGTCGTACCGCGCGCCGGGCACACGCTTGAGGCGTCCAAGCTGGCGCTGGCCCTGGCCGACACGCTGCCCGAGCACCAGCGGCCGGACCACATCGTGGTGGCCGAGGAGCTGCCGCACTCGCAGGACGCCTCCGGCGGACCCGGCAAGCTGCTGCGCGGGAAGATCCGCGAGCTGCTCGGGTGAGCGCGTACGAGCACGAGGTCAAGGCACTGCTCAGCGAGGCCGGGGTGCCGGTGCCGCGCGGGGTGGTGGTGCGCGACCTCGACTTCTCCCGGGCCGAGGAGCTGGCCGAGCCGCTGGTGCTGAAGGCGTTCGGACCGGGGCTGGTGCACAAGTCGGACGTCGGGGCCGTCGCGCTCGGACTCTCCAGGGACGAGCTCGAGGCGGCGGCGGCCGGCATGCGGGCCAGGCTGCAGGTCGCGGGGTTCCTGGTCGAGGAGCAGGCCGACGCCGGGGTGGAGCTCATCGTGGGCCTGGTGCGAGACCCGGGCTTCGGGCCGGTGCTGCTGGCCGGGCTGGGCGGGGTGTGGACGGAGGCGCTGCGTGACACGGCGCTGCGGCTCTGCCCGATCTCGGAGGAGGACGCGCGGCGCATGCTGGCGTCACTGCGCGGGTCATCCGTCCTGTACGGGCACCGCGGCGGCCCGCCGGTGGACGTGGACGCGGTGGTCAAGCTGCTCATGACGGTCGGCGGACCTGGCGGACTCTGGGAACGGCTGGAACTGGGCGAGTTCGAGCTGAACCCGGTCATCGCGAGCCCTTCGGGGGTGATCGCGGTCGACGCCCGCTACCTGCCCTCCTCGGGACCTGTGTCCGGGGTGCCTGGTGCTGAAGCGGATTTCCTGCCGCTCTTCGAGCCCAGGGCGGTGGCCGTCGTCGGGGCCTCCACGACCAGGCCGAACTTCGGGAACATGTTCCTCGGCTTCTACCAGGCCGCGGGCGTCCCGCTGGTGACCGTGCACCCGTCGGCGGCCGAGGTGGCGGGGGTGCGGGCCGTGCCGTCTCTCGCCGAGGCGGATGTCGACTACGCCCTTGTGGCCGTGCCCGCCGAGCGGTGTGCCGACGTGGTGCGGCAGGCGTACGGGGTGCCGTTCGTGCAGGTGATGAGCGGCGGGTTCGGCGAGGCGGGACGGCCTGAGCTGGAGGAGGAGCTGGTCGAGGCGGCGCGGGCGGCGGGGACGCGGCTGCTCGGGCCCAACTGCATGGGCGTGTACTGCCCTCGGGGGCGGCAGACGTTCGTGGGAGGCGGGGTCGGGCCTGCCGGGTCGGTGGCGCTGATCTCGCAGAGCGGTGGGCTCGCGGGCGAGGTGATCAAGGTCGGGGAGCGGCGCGGGCTGGCGTTCAGCCGGGTCGCCACCGTCGGGAACTCGGCCGACGTGACCCCCGCCGAGCTGCTCCGCTGGCTCGCCCGCGACCCGGAGACGCGCGCCGTCGGGCTGTACCTGGAGGATCCGCGTGACGGGCGCGAGCTGTACGAGGCGCTGCGTTCCACGGAGGTGCCGGTGGTGCTGCTGGTCGGCGGGCGTACCGGGCAGGGGCAGGAGGCGGCCGCCTCGCACACCGGTGGCATGGTGAGCGACCGGCGGGTCTGGGAGGCGGTGGCCGAGCAGGCCGGGGTGGTGCTGGTGTCCAGCCAGGACGACCTCATCGGAGTGCTGGCGTACTTCCAGGCGCACGGCTCACGCGCCCCCGGCTCCGATGGGGTGCTGGTGGTGGGGCCGAGCGGGGGCGCGAGCGTGCTGGCGGCGGACGCGTTCGACCAGGCCGGGGTACGGCTCGATCCGCT
>NZ_JBFAMX010000265.1:0-13800 GCF_040659615.1 Nonomuraea sp. NPDC049784 | reverse complement strand
CCCAGCTCGGCCAGCGCCCACAGCCCGATGGCGGCCATCCGGAGCGCGCCCGCCTCGCCGTCGACCATCGGCGCCATGACCGCGCGCACGTGGTCGAGCGCCGCCGCGGGGTCGCCGTGCCAGAGCGCGTGCTCGGCGGCCAGGCCGCGGGACATGTACGCGGCAAGCTCGCTGTACCAGAACGGCCGCAGCCTGCTCAGTCTCTCGCCGACCGCGGGCAGATCCCGCGCCACCTCGATGAAGAGCGCGAACGACGACAGGATCGCCTCCGGCAGTGTGCCCACCCGCGTGCCGAACCCGGACGCGACCGCCTCGGCCTGGTCCCACTCGCCGGCCACGTAGTGGATCAGGAACCGCAGGAACCGCAGATCGGTGCCGTAGGTGCTCCACTTGAGCCCGGTCTCGAACGCCACGCGGATGCCGTTGTCGGCCACCTCGGCGGCCTCGGCGAGCAGGCCCTGCTCGTAGTGGATGCGGGCGTGGTGGAAGCGGGCACGCAGGTCCATAGCCAGGTCGCCGCTGCCCTCGGCGGAGGCGGTCTCGATCAGCTCGTGGGCCTTGTCCAGGTCGCCGCGGAGCTCCACATAGGTGGCCAGCGTGAGCAGGGCGCCCACTTCGGCGTCTCTGGCCCCGGCGGCGCGGGCGGTCTCCAGCGCCCGCGCGGTCACGGCCTCGACGTCACGATGGCGGTCGCTCCAGAGCAGCGTGCGGGCGTGGGTCGCCAGGGCGCGGGCCAGCGCCGCCTGGTCCGCGGCGCTCTCGACCGCGCGCTCCGCCGCCGCGATGGCACCCGGCTGGTCGGCCTCGTACAGGTAGTAGGCGAGCCGCTCGCTGACCTCGGATGTCGGCGGCAGAGCCCTGAGCTGGACGGCCGCCCGATGGTTGTCGCCGCTGTCGGCCGCCATGACGGCGCTGCGGAACGCCAGCCGCTCCCGGCTCTCCCCCACCAGGTCCGCGGCCCCTTCGACCCGCTCCCAGAGGCCGAGCGCGCGGTCGTAGTGGCTGTGCGCCTCGGCGGGGGCCCCGAGCCGCTCGGCCAGGCGGCCCGCCTCGACCGATGCCGACAGCGCCCCGGCCAGGTCGTGGCCGGCGAGGTGGTGGTAGGCCAGCTCGGCGGGTGACGTCAGCAGCCGGGCGAAGGCGGCATGCAGCCGGGTGCGCTCGCCGGGCAGCAGGTCGGTGTAGACGGCCTCCTGGAGCAGCGCGTGGCGGAAGGCGTATCCGTAGCCGTCGACCCTGAGCAGCCCGCGCGAGACGATCTCCCTGACCGCCTCCTCGAACTCCGCCAGCGGCAGCCCTGACACCTCCCGCAGCAGCTCGTCCTCCACCCGGCGCCCCGCCACGGCGGCGGCCCGCAGTACCCGCTGCCCCGCCTCGGACAGCACTTCGACCCTGGTCATGAGCAGGCTGGCCAGCCCGTCGGGCAGGCTGTCACCCTCGGCCATGGCCGCGAACAGCTCCTCCGCGTAGAACGGGTTGCCGTCGGCACGGGACACGATGAGGCCGAGCTCCTGAGCGCCCACCTCGCCCAACGTAGCCACATAGTCGGACATGTCGCCGGAGGCCAGCGGCCCCAGTTCGACGCCCGTCACCGTGGGCAGCCGTTTCAGCTCGGCCAGCACGGACCGAAGCGGATGGCGGCGGTGGAGGTCGTCGGTGCGGTACGTGCCGGCCACGCAGACCCGCTCGCTCTGCACCATGCGGCTGAGGAAGACCAGCAGATCGCGGGTGGACCGGTCGGCCCAGTGCAGGTCCTCGATCACGAACAGCACGGGCTGGACGTCGGCCAGCAGCCCGAGCAGCGAGCCGAACAGCCGCTGCTGCGTGAGCCCGGTCGAGGGCACGCTCTCCGTGCCCGGCAGCAGCTGGCCCAGCATGGGATGGGCGGCGGCGGCCTCGCGCACGGCCGGCTCCGCGCCGCGCAGCGCGTCGGCCAGCGGCAGGTAGGGCAGCGAGTCGCCCAGCTCGGCGCACTGGCCGACCAGCACGTGGAAGCCGCGCTCACGGGCCTCCGAGACCAGCTCGGCGACCAGCCGGGTCTTGCCTATGCCCGCGTCTCCGCCGACGAGCGCCACCCCGGCCATGCCCTCGGCGGCGGACTGCAGCACCCGCACGAGTCTGGCCAGCTCAGCAGAGCGCCCGACGAGAAGACCATTCACGCCAGAAACTATGCCACCCCTCACCGACATTCGATTGGTCCAGAAAGCCGGCCCGAGATTGGCCCTCACCGACATACCAAGCGCATCCTACGCTGCCATTTCGTGATCCATCCAACCACTTTCGCCCTCTTCGTGACGGCCTCGCTCGCCCTGGTCCTCATCCCGGGCCCCAACCACCTCTACATCACCGCAAGAGGCCTCGCCCAGGGCAGGGCGGCGGGCCTGGCCAGCGCGTTCGGCGTGGAGGTCGGCACGCTAGTGCACATCGCGGCCGCCGCCGCGGGCCTCTCGTACGTGATCTCACGGTCGGCGACGCTGTTCGCGATCGTGAAGTGGGTCGGCGTCGCGTACCTCGTCTACCTGGGCGTGCGCGCGTTCACCGGCAAGCAGTCGGACGCCGGCACGCCGCCCCCGCAGCCGCTGCGCAAGGTCTTCCTCGAAGGCGTGCTGGTCAACGTGCTGAACCCCAAGGTGGCGCTGTTCTTCCTGGCGTTCCTGCCGCCGTTCGTCGACCCGGGCGCGGGCTCGCCCGCGCTCCAGATCGTGCTGTTCGGCCTCACGCTGCTGCTCCTGGGGCTGATCTCCGACATCGTGTACGCGTGCGCCGCCGGCGCCCTCGGCACCCGGCTCAACGCCCGGGCCAAGACCCTCCGGTACGTCAGCGGCATCGTCTACCTGGGGCTTGGAGTGGCCACGGCGTTCGCCGGGAGAAAATGACCTCATGGCGCCCAGGAAACAGCAGGAGATCTTCGATGCGACGTTGCGGCTCGTGGCCGAGAAGGGCTACGACGGGCTGACCGTCGAGGGGGTCGCCGAGCTGTCGGGCGTCAACAAGACCACGATCTACCGCTGGTGGCCGTCGAAGGCCGCGCTGCTGGGGGCGGCGCTGGTGGAGGCCGACGTGCTGGGATTCGAGGCGCCCGACACGGGCAGCCTGCGCGGTGACCTGGTCGTGCTGGTCGAGGGCGTCAAGCGGCTGCTCACCGAACCGCCCGCCAGCGACATCGCCGTCGTCGCGCTCGCCGCCGCCGTCCGCCATCCCGAGCTGGACGCGCGGCGTTTCTTCGCCGACCGGTTCGCGCGGGAGCGGGAGATCTTCGAGCGCGCGGTACGGCGGGGCGAGCTCAAGGAGTCGGTCGACCCAATGCTGATCGTCGACCTGCTGGCCGGTGCCGTATGGATGAGGGCGGTCTTCAGGGGCCTGCCCGTCGCGGACGACTTCCCCGCCGAGGCGGTCTCGACGCTCCTCGACGGCATCTGAGCCTTACAACGCCTCTGAGAGCGCGGCGGGGATGCGATCCAGCACCGGGTGCGGCACCAGCCCGTACGCGTAGAAGTCGACGGCGAGCGCCCCCGCTGCCTTCGCCCCCCTGGCCTTGGCCACCAGCCGGTCCGTCGAGTCGCTGTCCGGATGGCCGGGCCGCAGCACGGCCCGCACCTCCCGGTCCTTCCCCACCGACCGCAGGTAGGCTCCCACGTCGTCGGCCACCCGGGCCGCGTCCCGCGCGTACGCGAGCACCCCGAACCCGGGCACGAGATCTCCCAGGGCCACCAGATCGACCCCGAGCTGCCAGGCGTCGTGGGCCGCGAGCCCGGGCGTGGGCAGCCCGTCCGTGTAGCCCTTGACCGCGCCGGTCGAGTCGATGAACACCAGCTTGGACCCCTCGTCGGCCACCGCCGACGCCACCTCCGACACCAGTGTGGTGACGGTCTCGGACCGGGCCCTGGCGTAGGCCACGACGTCGGGCCCCGCGTACGCGGTCAGCGCCGCCCTGGTCACCTCGCCCTGCGCGGGCGGGTCGCCGTCGAAGACGCCGCCCACGATCCTGGCGCACTCGTCCCGCGCCACCTCGGCGTTCACGCCCAGGTCGGTGGCGCGGCGCATGCAGTAGTCGCAGAAGCACAACCCGAACAGGTACGCGTCCATCGGCCCGAGCGGCACGAACGAGCGCTGCGGCTTGAGCGGCCTGAAGTGCAGCGACTCGGCCACCACACTGTCGACCCCGAGCCTGGCCACCGCCCTGGCCAGCGCGACCGCGTACTCGCGCACGTCGGGGTGGGCCGGGCACAGGTCGGTGAGCGAGCCGCGGTCGCCGAAGCAGTCGCGTACGGTCACATCCGGATGCTCCGTGCCGAGCGTGGCGTTGCGCAGGAACACCGTCCATCCGTGGAGCTTCATGGACCGTTTCGCACACGCCTCGCGAAGCCCGTCGAGGGCGTTCAGGTAGCCGGGCACGGGAGAAAGGCGGAGCCCGGCGAACAGATCGGGCGGCGGGACGAAGTGGGCCCCGTCGTGACGGATGGTCAGCCGGGACAGTCCGTGCGGGGTGACGTCGCGGGAGGCGTGGTGCACGGCTCCGATGGTGACGCCGTTCACGCCGTACGCGCTGATCCTGTCGAGCACCCGCTCGACGCCTTCGCCGCGCAGATCCTCGACGAAGACGTACACCGAACTGTCCACAACCAGACCTTAAGCGCTCTTGTGAGCGACGAAGTCGATCTCTACCAGGATGCCCAGCAGCTGGGATCCCACGGTGGTGCGAACGGGGTACGGCTGGCTGAAATAGGACTTGTAAACCTCGTTGTAGGCCGCGAAGTCGCGCTCGAGGTGCTGCAGGTGGACCGTGGACTTGACCACGTCGTCGAAGCCGAGCCCGTGGGCGGCCAGGATGGCGCCGAGGTTGCGCATGACCTGGTGCGTCTGGGTGGCCACGTCGTCGCCGACGATCTCACCGGTGTGCGGGTCGAGCGGGCCCATGCCGGAGGTGTAGACGAAGTCGCCGACCACGAGACCCTGCGAGTACGCGCCGATGGGGGCCGCACCTTCCGTGGTCCTGAGCTCCTTTTTCACCGGTAACTCCCTAGAAGTTGGTGCTTATGGTGCCTACGACACGGTAGTCCTGGTCCACCAGGGGCAGCACCCGCCACTTGTCGAACGCGGTGCAGGGATGGGAGATGCCGAACCCCACCAGGTCACCGGGCTCGAGGCCGTCGGCGTGCACGACGGTGTGCTGGTCCTGCATCTTCACGATCGTGACGCCGTCGCGGCGCGGGATGGGCAGACCCTCGTCGTAGGGAGCGTCCCGCTTGCCCATGCCCACGATCGCCAGCCCGGGCTCGGGCGTGGACAGCACGTGTGCCCACACCTCCAGCGCCGGGTGCAGCTCTCCGTCGATGCGGTTGAACGGGGTGCGCTCGCGGTAGTAGCCGTCGTCGTGGGTGACGTACGCGCCGCTGCGCAGCAGGATCCTCGCCTGGGTGGCGACGAGCTCCCGGCCGATCACGTCGAACCACTGGCTGCCGCCCACGGACAGGATCGGGCTCTTGACGCGGACGTACTCGACGGCATCCTGCAGCAAGGACAGATATTTCCTGACATCGTCGGCGGTCTTCAGCGCGCCCTCGTACCCGGCCACGCCGGCCAGTTCGACGTTGGGGACCGCCTGCACATACGCCGCCAGCTCCAGCAGCTGCTCCAGCGACCTGCACCCGGCTCGTCCGCCTTCGTGTCCCAGCTCCACCAGCACCCGGAACGGCCTGGACGCGGCATGCCGAGCGAGAATGTCCACCCCGGCCCGGGAGTCGACGAAGCTCAGGAACTCGAACCCGGGATCACGCTCCAGCTCACCGGCCGCCCAGGCGAGCCCCGCCGGATCCACGACCTGGTTGGCGACCATGATCCGGCCCGCCCCGAACCCGCGGACCACTCGCGCCTGCCGCGGCGTCGCGACCGTGAGCCCCCAAGCGCCGGCTTCGAGCTGAAGCGCGGCGATCTCAGCGGACATGTGCGTCTTCGCGTGCGGCGCCAGCTCCATCCCGTGGTCGCGGACGAAGGCCGCCATCGTGGCGACGTTGTGCTCCAGCGCGTCCCGGTGCACCACCATGAGGGGAAAGTCGAGCCCACCCCCGAAGACCTGCTGCCCGAGCACGACACCCCTTTCGTCCGCGTCCGACCCTATCTCAGACGGTTGGCGGATCACGGCCGGAGCGCACGCCCGGGAGTCGCGCCGGTCAGCTCTCCTCCGGCCAGCACGCGTACCCCTGACACGAGCACGTCGTCGACCCCGGCCGCGAGCGTGCGCGGAGCCCCGTAAGTCGCCCTGTCGTCCACGGCCGCCGGGTCGAACACCACCACGTCGGCCGCGAACCCGTTCCGCACCAGCCCCCGGTCCACCAGCCCGAAGCGCCTGGCCGGGTGCGAGGCCAGGTGCACCACGGCCTGCTCCCAGGTCCAGTCCGCCAGCTCCCGCACGTGCCGGCCGAGGAACCTGGCGAACGCCCCGAAGCCGCGCGGATGCGGATGGCCGCCCACATAGATGCCGTCGGAGCCGCCGGTGTGCGAGGGGTGCCGCAGAATCCTGCGTACCGACTCCTCGCCCTCGGGGCCCTCGTCGGGCCGGGCGGACACGACCCCGGCCTCCAGCCGCGTCTCCGTCAGGAGGCGGCGGCAGAACTCGGCGGGCGCCACCCCGGCCCGCTCGGCCGCCGCGACCATGGTGAGGCCCTCGGCCCACTCCAGTCCGGGCGCGTGCGACACGGTCAGCCGCGGCCAGGTGGCGTCCAGCGTCGGCCACCAGCCGTCCAGCTCGTCGGACGCGATCATCTCCAGCGCCCGGTCCGTCTCGGCGCCGGGCACGGAGTCCGGGAGCACGACCATGGCCAGGATCGTGTTGCCGCGCAGGTAGGGGTAGGTGTCGAAGGTGAGGTCCACGCCCTTGCCGAGCGCCTCCTCGACCAGCGGCAGCAGCACGTCCGCGGGACCGTGCAGGTGGGAGACGTGGACGGCGGCGCCGGAGCGCTCGGCGATGTCCATGACCTCGCCCATGCCCACGCCTGCCTGCGCGCCGTAGGCCCGCATGTGGGTCACGTACGGGAGCCCGCCGAGCGGGGCGCACAGGGCGGCCAGCTCCTCGGCGGTGGCGTAGCGGCCTGGGAGGTATTCGAGGCCGGTGGACAGGCCTGCCGCTCCTTCCGACAGGCCCCGCTCGACGTGCCGCAGCATGGCCGCCAGGTCGTCGCGGGAGGGCCGATCGGACGAGGGCCCCATGACGTCGTAGCGGATGGTGCCGTGTGGGAGGAGGTAGGCGGTGTTCAGTGCCACGGCGCGGTCGTAGCCGTCGAGCAGCTCGCCCACGCTCAGCGGCGCATCGCGCGGAATGCCCCCGGACAGCGCGCTCTCGGGCAGCGGGCCGTTGACGGCGGCGAAGTAGCGGGAGACATAGGCGACGGTCGCGGCGGAGCCGGGGGCGAAGGACAGGCCGTCCTGCCCGAGCACGAACGTGGTCACGCCCTGCCGGAGCGCGGCCCGCTGCACCTCAGGGTCGAACACGGCCGCGTCCCCGTGGGCGTGGCAGTCCACGAAGCCCGGCGCGACGAACCGCCCCGTCGCGTCGATCACAGTCTCCGCCTGCGCGCCGGCGAGCCTCCCAACCGCCACGATCCTTCCGTCCGCGACCGCCACATCCGCCCGGTACGGTGGGGCGCCCGTGCCGTCGAGCACCCGGCCACCGCTGATGACTACGTCGAAGCTCACCCCAGGATTCAATCAGAGCCGCGCGAGTACGCCGGGGCGCACTGCGCGGACTTGTCGATGGGCCGCGCGGCCAGCAGGGTCCGGGCTCGGGCCCGGTCCAGGTTCCAGCCGTTCCAGGGGTCGGGGCGGTCGAGCCCGTTGGCCGCGACCACGTCGGCGAGCAAGCAACTGCGCTGCGGCTCGGGCAGCTTGTCCAGGGCGGGCACCGCCTCCGCGCCGAGGTCACCCAGGTAGTCGGAGTCCATCTTGGTGACGCCGCGCACCTCGACCTGCGTCTGGGCGACCTGGAGATCGGGGTTCACGATGGCGAACGCGCCCAGGCCCAACCCGGTGACCAGCACGACCGTACGCGGGAGCCAGCCGGAGCCGTGGCCCAGGAGCCGTACCGCACCGGCCAGCAGCACCAGCGCGAACAGCGTGCCCAGCCACCACACCGTGGCCTGCACGGACAACCTCAGCCTGGACAGGCCGTAGGCGTCGGTGTAGAGGTTCATGCGGTGCAGGGCGGAGACCAGCACCACCATGGTCAGCCCGCACAGCACGCCGAGCAGCACGGCCAGCAGCAGGCGCTCGCGCCGCTCGACCTTGAGCAGCCCCCCGGCGACCGCCACGATGCCCAGCACGAACACGCTGACCACCACGAGCTGGAAGAACCCCTGCCTGGCGTATTCGGCGTAGGTCAGCCCGGCCGTCTTCAGCACCCAGGTGTTGCCGCCGAACAGCGCCGTGATCTGGACCGCCACGAAAGAGGCGAACAGCAGGTTCACCGCCGTGAGCGGCAGGATCCAGACACTCCTGCTCACACTGAACTTCGTGTCGGGCCCCACCGGGTCGACCACGGGCCTGAGCGCGACCAGGACCACGGCGGCCAGCAGCACGGCGAACAGCGCGAAGAGAAAGATCCGCAGCGGCGCCGAGTCCGCCCAGTCGGGCGCGGTGGTCAGCCGCTCCACGAAGGAGGCGAACACCGCGTCCGCCGACGCGAACAGCAGCCCGAACACCAGGAGCAGCACCGCGGTGATGCCCAGCGCGGCCAGCGTCGGCATGACGCGCCGCTTGGCCGACATCTTCTTGAACGGCTCGGCCAGGAACCACGGCACCGGCCCCAGCGCGAGCAGCACCGACACGCCGCCCCTGATCACGCCGAGCCATCCCGCTCCGGCTCCAGACACGGCCAGCGCACCCAGCCCAGCCCCTGCCACGAGCAGGATCGCGACCAGCCAGTCGGCGTCACGCACCGCCGCCATGGAGATCAGGAAGTACGCCGTCAGCCCGAGCGCCACCGTCCACGGCGTCATCCGCCGCACCACGGCAGGCAGCGCCGCCGCCCCCAGCACCATGGAGACCAGCACGATCCCGAGTCCGACCTGCGCGTCCGGCAGCGCCACCGCCGCGAACACCCCCGCCCCGGCCGCCGCGGGCAGCAGCCAGCGGGGCGGCTCAGGCAGGTCGGGCTTGGGGAAGAGCGGCGGCGGCACGTACGGGGGCGGCCCCGCCTGATTCCGGTACGGCCCCGCCACCTGCGGCTGGGCCGCCTGACCGCCCCACTGGCCATGCACCGAGGAACCGCCCGCCTGAGCCTGCACCGAGGATCCACCCGCCTGAATCTGCGCCGAGAGGCCACCAGCCTGAGGCTGCGCCGAGGGACCGCCCGCCTGAGCCTGCGCCGAGGATCCACCCGCCTGAATCTGCGCCGAGAGGCCACCAGCCTGAGGCTGCGCCGAGGGACCGCCCGCCTGAGCCTGCGCCGAGAGGCCACCCGTCTGGCCGTGCGGCGAGGGACCACCTGCCTGTGCCTGCGCCGGGCCACCTGCCTGGGCCTGCGTAAAGTGGCCCGCCGCCTGGGCCCCCGGCGTCGCCGCCTGGGCCGCCGATGGGTAGCCCGCGGCTTGCGTCATCGACTGATACGCCGCGACCTGCGCCGACTGGTAGGCGGCAGCGGCGGCCCGGCGGCCGGAACCGGCGCCCAGTGAAGCGCCGACCGCGCCCATGAACGCGATGCACAGGATGAGGGTGACGAGCGCCAGCCCGTCGCCGACGGTCACGCTGACGAGCACGGCGGCGAACAGACCGACCAGGAACCCGATCAGCATGCCGATGACGCCGCCGCCGATCATCCTGGCGAACCCGCCACCCGCGGACGGCGCCGGCGGCCCCACGGCCGCGCCTCTACCGGATGCCCCCACGGTCGCGCCTCCACCGGACGCCCCCGCACCAGCACCGCCACCGGCCCCACGCCCCGTCACAGGCCCTCCGGCAGCGAGCCCCACCGCCACGGGGCCGGGCACAGGCCCCGCCGCAACGCCGTCGCCCGGCACGCGCCCTTCGACCGCACCACCACCGGAGGCGCTCGCCCCCGCCAGGTCGCCGCCGGCCGCGGGTTCCGCCGCCACGGCGCTACCGCTCGACGCGACACCCGCCGCGTCGTTGCCAGGCTCCCCGGGCTTGCGAGGCCCGCCTGCCGTCGCCAAGACAGCGAGCACCGCGAGCCCGGCAGCGGTGTCATCGCCGGCCGCCTGCCCCGACGCCGCAGCACCGCCCGCGGACACCGCACCACCGCTGGACACCGCACCGCCATTGGACACCGCACCGCCATTGGACGCAGGCCCGCTGTTGGACACCGCACCGCCGCTCGACGCAGGGCCGGCCGCCGCGACGCCGATGGGCGCCGGGCCGACCTGCGCGAATACACCAAGGAGCTGCTCGAAGACCGCCTGAGCACGCTCGCCGTCGAAGGCGACGCGCAGGCCACGGTCGCCACCGCGTTCGCCAGCTCGTACGCCGCGCTGGCGCCGGACGCCCGGGTGCTGTTCCGGAGGTTCGGGCTGGTCCCCGGCTGCGACTTCACCGCGAGCTCCGCGGCCAGGCTGGCCGGCACGGATCCGGCCGCGGCCAAGCGGCTGCTGGCCAGGCTCGCCTCCGCCCACCTGGTCGAGGAGCACGCGCCGGGCCGCTACCGCCTGCACGACCTGGTCTTCCTCTACGCTCGCGAGCACTGCACGGAGGGCGACGACGACCCCACGCCGCTGCGCGCGTACTACCTGCACACCGCGCGGGCCGCGGCACCGCTGCTCGCGCCCTCCATCGACCTGCTCCCCCTGACGCACGAGGACCCGCCGCGCGACGCGGAGGAGTTCGCCGACGCGGACGCCGCGAACGCCTGGTTCCAGGCCGAGCAGCACAACCTGCTCGCCGTGATCGACCACGCCCGCGGGCGGCTGCTCTGGCGGCTGGTCGAGACCCTGCGGGCCTTCATGTACGGCGGTTACCAGCCCGACGTGATCATCGCCCTGGCCCGCCGCGCCCTGGCCGCGGCCGAGCGGGCGGGCGACCGCGCCGGCCTGGCCAGCATGCACCACACGCTGGCCAACGCCATGTTCGTGCTGAACGAGCCGCGGCCGGCCGTCCGGCACTACGAGATCGCCTCCGACCTCTACGCGAAGATCGGGTGGGAGACCGGCGAGCTGGTCACGCTGACGAACCTCGTCGTGGCCAGCGCCAGCCTCGGCGACCTCCAGGAGAGCACCGCGAACCACGAACGGATCATCCGGCTGTGGGAACAGTTCGAGCCCTCGCCGAAGCTGGCCGCGACGCTGGAGAACTACGCCATCAAGCTCCTGTGGGCCGGGCGCCCCCGCGAGGCGCTGGAACGGCAGCTGCGGGCCGTCCGGATCAGGGAGGAGCTCGGCGAGCCGCCGGGCTGGCAGGCCAGGGCCTGCTCCATCATCGGCGACATCCACCTGGCGCTGGGTGATCTCGGCCCTGCCATCGAGGCGTTCGAGCAGGGGCTCGCGTGGGGAAAGGGAGTCCAGCTCGCCGGGACGCTGTCCAGCGCGGCCATGGCGCACCACATGAGAGGGGACGGCACGGTCGCCGCCGAGCTGGCCCGCCGGGCCGTACGGGTGGCCGGCGCGCGCGGGCTGGGCAGCGAGTACGAGGAAGCCCGCAGCACGCTCGCCCGCGTGGACGAGTCGCTCGACCTCCGCGAGCGCGTCGACATGCTCAACGAGGTGCTCGACTCCTACCGCGACCGTACCTATCCCTACCTCGACACCCGCGCCCGCGTGTGGCTGGCCGAGGTGCTCGCCGACGGCGCCCGCTGGGACGAGGCCGCCGACGTGGCGAGGCAGGCGCGCGACGAGGCCAGGCGCCACGGGCTGCGGCGGCTCGAGGGCCAGGCGCTCACCCTGCTCGCCCGGCTGCACGTGCGCGGCGGGTCTCCTGGCGCAGGGCGTGACTACGCCAGGATGGCTCTCGAGGTGCACCGGGAGTTCGGGCACCGGCTCGACGAGGCCGCGGCGCTGGCCGTGCTCGATCAGGACTGATTTCCCAGGAGCGACTCGAACGTGGCCCGCAGCTCCACCCCCGGGTCCACGCCGAGCTGGTCGGCCAGCAGCCGGCGGGTGCGCTCGTACAGCTCCAGCGCCTCGGCCTGCCTCCCGAGCCGATAGAAGGTCGTCATGAGCAGCGACACCAGCCGCTCCCGTTCCGGGTGGGCCGTCACCGTCGCGCGCAGCGGCGCCACCACGCGCTCCGGCTGACCCAGCCTGAGCCTCCTGCGGGCAAGATCTTCGACGGCGGCCAGCCGGGCCTCGTCCAGCTCGACCGACGCCACCTCCAGCGACTTCCCGCCCCCCGACTCGCCCAGCGCCGGCCCCTGCCACAGCACCAGCGCCTCGTCCAGCAGACCGACGGCCGCCTGGTCGCCATGCCTGGCCGCCTCGGCGACCAGGCGGCGAAAGCGCAGCGCGTCCACACGTTCAGGGTCGGCGCGCAGCACGTACCCCGAGGCTTCCGTCTCCACCAGCACGCCGGGCAGCGTGCGGCGCAGCCGATAGACGTGTCCCTGCACGGTCATCCGCGCGCTGTCCGGGGGAGTTCCCTCCCATACGGCGTCGATCAGCCGCTCCACCGAGACCGGACGGTTCAGGTCCAGCAGCAGCGCGGCCAGTACGTAACGACGCTTACGCGGCCCGATTTCCAGGCGGCGTCCCCCGACATAGGCGTCGATGGACCCGAGCAGGCGAAACTCCAACTGATCCATCTGTCACAGCATGGCGGGAGCCGCTAAAACGCCGCTAAAGACCCTCGTGCCAACAGAACGCCAACGCCCTCTGCCAAGGTCTCTTACTCACGATCTTCGCCACATACAGGAAGAGACGAGAGTTGATCACGAAGAAGGCCGCGATCGCCGTCATGGCCGGCTCGCTCCTCGCAGGCCCGGCGGCCACGGTCGCGATGGCGCAGCCGGGCAGTGCCGCTGTCAGGGCCACCGTCACCGTCGCCGCCAAGGACCGGCTCGGGCCGGGCGAGTGGCTGCTGCCCGGACAGTCGCTGATCTCGGAGGGCGGCCGGTTCAAGCTGATCCAGCAGGCGCAGGGGAACCTGGTGTTCTACCAGGGCACCAAGGCGCTCTGGACCTCGCCCACCGCAGGCAAGCCCGGCGCCCGCGCGACCATGCAGAAGGAGGGCAACCTCGTCATCTACGGCGCCGACAACAAGCCGCTGTGGTCCACGCCGACCGCCGGCAACCCCGGCGCGTACCTCCTGCTGCCGAAGGAGAGCGGCAACCTGGTGATCTACAGCCGGGACAACAGGCCGCTGTGGTCGTCGCAGGCGTACATCGGCAAGCTGCCCTCGGGGCACGTGCTGCGGGCCGGGCAGTCGGTGCAGTCGAGCAACGGCCGTTACCGGCTGATCCAGCAGGACGAGGGCAACGCGGTGCTGTACGACGGGCAGCGCAGCCTGTTCACCACACCGACGGCGGGGCACCCCGGGGCTCGGTCGATCATGCAGGCCGAGGGCAACTGGGTGGTGGTGGACAGCGGCGACAAGGCGCTGTGGACGACCAAGACCGCGGGTAACCCGGGGGCCTGGCTGGCGGTCAGCAACGACGGCCGGATCATCATCTACTCCCGCGACAACAAGCCCCTCTGGACCAGCCGCTAACCCGGCCCTCGTCCGGCCGGACGGCCCATGGACAACCGCCCGGCCCTCCCGTCTCCTTACGGCGAGACCCCGCTGCCTTCCGTCGGCCCAGGATGCGGCGTAACGGCGCCCAGCCCCGCACACCACACGACCGTCTCCCTGGACAGAGCCCGGCCACGT
>NZ_JBFAMX010000264.1:0-13845 GCF_040659615.1 Nonomuraea sp. NPDC049784 | reverse complement strand
CGGCCACGCGCAGGCCCGCCCGCTCGAACGCGCCCAGCAGGTCGTCCCGGGTGCGCAGGCCGAGGTGCTCGGCCAGGTCCGACAGGATGAGCCAGCCCTCGCCGCCCGGCTCCAGATGCTCGCCGAGGCCGTCGAGGAAGCCCTGCAGCATTCGCCCTCCGGGATCGTAAATCGCGTGGTCGAGGGGCGAGACCGGCTTGGCGGGAAGCCATGGCGGATTGCACACGATCAGCGGCGCCCGGCCGGGCGGGAACAGGTCGCCGCGCACGATCTCCACGCGATCGTCGAGGCCCAGGCGGGCGATGTTCTCGCCGGCACAGTCCACGGCGCGCTGGTCCAGGTCGGTGGCCACGACGTGCCGTAGGCCCCGCCTGGCCAGCACGGCGGCCAGCACTCCCGTGCCCGTGCCGATGTCGAACGCCAGCCGGTCGTCAGGCAGCGGCGCCTGCGCGACCAGGTCGATGTACTCGCCCCTGATCGGTGAGAACACGCCGTGGTGCGGGTGGATGCGGGCCCCGAGCGCCGGGACGTACACGCCTTTGCGCCGCCACTCATGGGCCCCGATCAGGCCGAGCAGTTCGCGTAGCTGGCCCACCCCGGGAGGGGCCTCGGGGCCGTACACCTCGGCGCACGCCGCTCGCACGTCGGGCGCCCTGCGCAGCGGCACCACGTGGTCTTCCGCGAACGGGATGAGCAGCATCCCCAGCGTGCGGGCGCGCTGGGACTGGGCCTGGCGGTAGCGGTGGAACCCGGTGCCGGGGTCGGCGGGCTTGCACCGGCGTCCCATGGCCGTCAGCAGCTGGCGGGCGTTCTGGAAGTCACCCTGCCACAGCAGTGCGGTGCCCTCGCAGGCCAGCCGGTACGCGGTGTCGGCCTTCATGCGGTCGTCGGCCGTGATCACGCGCGTGGGAGGTGGCGCACCCAGCGCGGAACGCCAGACCGCCGACCGTTCCTGCCCTGCCTCGGTCCAATGGATCATCAGAGCCGACCGTTTCACGTTCCGCACCCGCGCGGCCACCGGTTTCCGGGTGTTGCCCTCATCAACACCTTCCGCCCACCGCGCCGAGCTCTCAGTGGTGCGTCACTCCGTGCGGAGCGCGGCGAGCATGAGCGTGAAGTGGCGGCGCCAGCGCTCGGGATCCTCCTCGGCCACCCGGGAGCAGGCCATCATGAAGAATGCCAGCCCCTCCAGGCGTCGGAGGCTTCCGTCGCCTGCCTGGCCAGCTCGGCCCAGCCGGCCTTTCCACCTGAGACGGGGCCGAGTGAGAAACGCGCTCATCCCGGTCCGCTCCGCCGCGCCGCCCGCGAAGCGGAGGGGGTGTCACGGCCGGGATGGTGGTTCGGGCGTGAGCAGTCCTCGGTTGAAGGCCTCGGCCACGGCGGCGGCGCGGTCGCCGACGCCGAGCTTCGTGTAGATGTTCAGCAGGTGGGTCTTGACCGTGGCCTCGCTGATGAAGAGCCTGGCCGCGGCGTCTCGGTTGGTGGTACCGGCGGCTACGAGTGCGAGGACCTCGAGTTCGCGTTGGCTGAGTGGCTCGGGGCCGGGGGCGCGGACCTTGGTGATCAGCCGGGTCGCCACCGATGGCGAGAGCACCGCTTGGCCGTCCGCGGCCGCCCGGACCGCGCGCAGCAGTTCGGTGCGGGGAGCGTCCTTGAGCAGGTAGCCGGTGGCGCCCGCCTCGATCGCCGGTAGCACGTAACTGTCGGTGTCGTACGTGGTCAGCACCAGCACGCGGGCCTCGATGCCCTGCCTGGCCAGCTCGGCTATGGCGGCCACGCCGTCCATCACGGGCATGCGCAGGTCCATCAGGATCACGTCGGGCCGCAGCGCCCGGGCGAGCCGGACCGCCTCGGCGCCGTCGGCTGCCTCGCCGAGCACCTCGAAGCCCGGGTCGGGTGCGAACATGCCGCTCAGCCCGTCCCTGACCACGGGGTGGTCGTCGGCGATCAGCAGTTTGATCGGAGTCACGCGCGTGCTCCCGCCGGTTGTAGTGGTGCCTGCCGCGCGGCGGGGATGCAGGCCGAGATCGCCGTCCCGACGCCTGGCTCCGATTCGACCTGCAGCGTTCCCGACAACGCCTCGATTCGCTGCCGCATCGCGACCAGGCCGAACCCGCCGCCACCGGCACTGCCGCCAACGACAGTGCCGTCGATGCCGGTCGGGTCGAAGCCTCTGCCGTCGTCCCGTACGTCCAGGGCGACCTCACGCTCCATGTACGACAGCGTCACCCCCACCCTGCTCGCCCCGGCGTGCTTGGCGACGTTGGCCAGAGCCTCCTGCGCCGTCCGCAGCAGCGCGGACTCCGCCTCCGGCGGCATCGGCCGGGCGGTGCCGGTCGTGGTGACCTGGACCGCCGGCCCGTGCAGGGCCGACCAGCGCGCGGCCACGTCGGCCAGCGCGTCGCTCAGCCGGGCCGTCTCCAGGGGCTCGGGCCGTAGCGCGTGCACCGAACGTCGCGCCTCGGACAGGCTCTCCCTGGCCAGCCCGGTCGCGGCCGTGACATGCCTGCGCCAGCCGGCCGGGTCCGCGCCGGCCTGCTCGGCGGCCTGTAACTGGGTGATGATCCCGGTGAGCCCCTGCGCCAGCGTGTCGTGGATCTCCCGCGCCATCCGCTGCCGCTCCTCCATGACTCCCGCCTCCCTGGCCTGGGCCAGCAGGCGCTGGTGCAGGCCGGCGTTCTCGGCCAGTGTCGCCTCCAGCCGCCGGTTGGCCTCGCTCAGCTCTTCCATGGCCTTCCTGCGCTCGTCGTTCTGCTGGGCGCTCCGCCAGGCGAACCAGGCGAAAGCGCACATGGGGATCACGTTCACGGCGAGGATGGCGAGGTAGGTGGCCAGGCCGAACAGAGTGGTCATGTCTGTGCCGGACGCCTGGGCCGTGCCCGCCACCACCGCCACCGCCGCGACGCCGGCCAGCCGCCAGGGCCAGCGCAGGACCTTGAACGCGTACAGGTACGCGGCGGGAGTGAAGAATCCGAACCAGGAATCTCTGACCACCAGGACAGCCGTGATCACGATCAGCACGGTGAAGAACAGCGCCATCACGCGCGGGCGCTCCCGCCAGGATGGATGCAGGGTGAACAGCCACAACATCCACGCCGCAGTGAAGGCGCACAGGGCCAGGTCGACGAGGAGCGAGCCGCCCTCCTTCATCGTCACCGTGAAGGCGGCCAGGACCGCCAGCAGCGCGTACGGCACGACGGCGATCATCGGATGCCATCCCTTGACGAGCGGCGTCGGACTGCTCATGCCAACAATCTAAGCCCGAATGCCCCGGCTACCTCGTGGCGAAGAGCGAACGCAGGTGCCGGCCGTTCGCGATCGCGACGACGCCCAGCAGGACGAGGCCGCAGACACCCTGCTCAATCTTCATCCACACCGGGAAGAGACCCGGCAGGGCGATGATGACCACGATCGCCACCACCATGACGGCCGAGATGATCCGCAGCCGGAGATATGCCCGGCGGGAGCCGCGGGAGGTCCCCACGGCGAAGGCGAATGTCGCCAGGGCGCTGACGGCGACGATGGTCCCGCGTACCCAGACGGCGTCGTTCACCACCGAGGGGTCGTCGCGAAACAGGACGACGGCCACGAGGGTGAGCACGCTGATGCCGAGGTAGCCGCCGGTCAGCAGCCTCATGCCACGTAACGCTTTCAGGCTGCGCGGATGGTTCAGTTGACCTGGACTCGGGGCGTTCATGGTGATCCTTCCGTTCCGCCTGTCTCGAACGCTGCCAGCATCGCAACACCGCGTCCGGCCACGCATCGACCGGTCGGTCAGAGGCGGCGGATGGAAGGTTGAACCGCCGGCTCAGCCGTTCGGTGGAGCCGCTCCGCCGAACGGCTGGGTCATTCGCGGGAGGCGTTCTGGTGCGCCAGGTAGAGCCGGCCGGTCCAGCGCGGTGGCGAGCCGCTTTCCGTGCATCGGCGCCCTGCGGATCATCACCTCCTTGTACAGCTCCTCCTTGGAGTCGAAGAACGCGTAGAAGCTGCCCTTGGCGATGCCCGGGGCCGCTACCAGCTCGTCGAGCGAGGTCTTCTTCAGGCCCTGGGTGGCGAAGAGCTGGTGGCTGAATCGAATATGTGTTCGTATAATGGGGATATGGATCTCAACGCGCGGGACGTGCCTGAGCTCTGGCGTCCGCCCATCGTGGAGCATGCCGCGGCGGTGCGCCATCTGCTGGCCTGGGGCGACGACACCGAAGGGGCGCGGTGGGGTTATCTGCTCTGGCCGCCGCAGGCGAGCGAGGGAGCGCGGTGGGTGCACCGGGAGGAGATCTGCCCGGTCGCGGGGGAGGACTACAGCGCGGTGCCGGTCGCGGGGTCGTGGATGTGACGGTGCGAAGGAGCGACTCTCTGACTAAGGTCAGAGGAATGGACGGCATGACCATTGGGCAGGTGCGTCGGTTCCAGCGGACTGTGACGCAGCGGATCGGAGCGCTCAACGACAGGTTCCTGGCCAGGGACCGGCCGCTCGGGCAGTCGCGGGTGCTCTGGGAGATCGGCGCCGAGGGCAGCGAGGTGCGCGCGCTCCGGGCGCGGCTCGAGCTCGACTCCGGCTATATGAGCAGGTTGCTGCGGTCGCTGGAGGCCGACGGCCTGGTCGTCGTCGACGACGCCGGCTCCGACGGCCGGGTCCGCACGGCCCGGCTCACCCAGGCGGGGCTCGCCGAGCGCGCGGAGCTGGATCGCAGGTCCGACGAGGCGGCCGCGTCCATCCTCGAGCCGCTCTCCGGCACGCAGCGCGACCGCCTGGTGGCCGCCATGTCCGAGGTCGAGCGCCTGCTCATCGCCTCCATGGTCAGGATCGACGTTCTCGACCCGCGCCATCCCAGCGCGCGCCACTGCGTCCAGGCGTACGCCGACGAGCTGGCCCACCGGTTCGAGGACGGCTTCAACCCGGCCCGCAGCCCCGCCGCCGACGCGGAGCTGCGGCCCCCGGCCGGGATGCTGCTGGTCGCCGCGCTGCACGCCGAGCCGGTCGGGTGCGTGGCGCTGAAGCTGCACCGCGACACCGCGTCCGCCAAGATCAAGCGGATGTGGGTGGACTCGGCCGTCCGCGGGCTGGGGCTCGGGCGGCGGCTGCTCGCCGAGGCCGAGGACAAGGCGGCGGCGAACGGCATTCGTACGCTGCGGCTGGAGACCAACCGGGCGCTCACCGAGGCCATCGCGCTCTATCGCGCGTCCGGATACCAGGAGGTGGCGCCGTTCAGCGACGAGCCCTACGCGCACCACTGGTTCGAGAAGCGCCTTTCCTAGACCGGTGGGTTGAAGCGGTGATACCCGGGAGCGGTCCAGCCGGCCGACACGGTGCCTGCCAGGTGCGCGTACTCGTCCAGTTCGAACCGCACCACGCGCCGATCCCCCCACTCCACCCTGGCTCTGCCCGTGAGCTGGAGTGTCTCCCCGCGCTCCCAGTCCACGAACAGCAGCCCGGCCGCCGGGTCCAACTCCAGGTTCCCGAGGGTCATGTACATCGCGTTGCCCTGGTAGTCGGGGAACGCCAGCGAGCGGGGCCCCGTGACCTGGACGAACCCCGGGTTGCCGCCGCGGTGTGACACGTCCGCCCCGAGCCCCTCGGCCCGCGTGGCGATGAAGAACGTGTCCGCCTCCGCGATCCACCTCTGGTGCCGGTCCGGCAGCGAGGTTCCGTGCCCCAGCCCCATGGGGGTGCCCGGAGGGGAGGTGGGGGAGCGGGTCTGGATGTACTTGGGGCAGTTCGAGTAGACCTGCTCCGTCCAGACCACCAGAGCCTCGCCGGCCTGTACGGCGGTGCCGTTCACGCGCATCCTTCGCCGCGTCTGCGGGTCGATGGCCAGCAGGCCGATGTCTCGCTCCCGCGCGAACAGCCCGTGAAGGGGATCGGCGGCGTCCGGCACGGCGTGCAGCACGATCGTCCGGTCGTCCGAGGCCGACGCGAAACCCGCGGGACCGGTCAGCGCGCCGGCCCAGACCCGCCCGCCGTCGTCGGCCGCTCCCAGGACGATCATGTGCTGGTCGCGCAGGAACTCGGCCGCCACCTCCGGGATCTCCGGACGCGTCCGCGAGCTCCCATGGTCCTCCGCCCGCACCCCCGCCCGCCGCTGCACGGCGACCTCTCCCGGATGCCTCATTAAAAGAATCCGCAGGTCGGCGCGTCAGAGGCGGGCGCGGGCCGGTCGCCGGCGCCGTCCGGGGAGAAGATCTCCAGCCGGATGCCGTCGGGGTCCTCGAAGAACACGCCACCCGACGAGGCGCCCTCACGGTGCGGCACGATGCCGTCGTGGTGCAGGGTGGCGCCGATCTCCCTGATCACCGCCTCCGCGCGCCGTACCGCGTCGAGGTCCGCCACCTGGAACGACAGGTGGTGCAGCCCCGGCAGGGCGGTGGCGAAGCGGCCCTCGCTCTGCTGCCAGAGCGTCAGCACCAGCGTGCCGTCCTGCGCCAGGAACGCGTACCTGCGGCCGTCCTCCTGCGATTCGGCCGCCACCGTGAAACCGAAGACACGCGTGTAGAACTCCTTGGACTTGTCGAGATCGGTGACGTTGAGCCCGATATGCCCGGTCTGGAAGGACATCCCATTCCCCTCTAACGCATGCATGACTTACTTCCCGTTAGAAGCAGAGCATATAACGGAAACTCGGTCTTGCAAGCGTTAGATCTTCCGGTGCTCCTTGTAGTGTCTGGCCGCTCGGGCGCGGTTGCCGCAGGCCGTCGAGCACCACTCCTGGCGTGGGTGCTCCTTGACGAAATAGAGCACGCAGCGCGGTGCCTGGCAGGTGCGGAGCAGGGGGCGCTCCGGCCCTGCGAGGAACTCCATGGCCGCCGAGGCGAGCCTGCCGCGCAGCCGTGCACCGGGGTCGGTCTCCATCGCGGGCGCGGTGACAAGGGAGGGCTCGTCGTCCCAGTGCAGCTGGGGCGCGGTGGGCGCCGCCAGGGCGGTGGCGTTGACCAGGGTCAGCGACTCCTCGAAGCCCGGCAGGCTCGACGCGTCGGCCCGGCTGGGCGGGGCCGGCGCCACGGCTCTGGCGAGCAGCGCGCGGACGGCCTGGCGCAGGCGCACCGTCTCCTGTCGTAGCTCCTCCGTGACGGAGAAGTCGCCCAGGTCGGCGGCGTGCGTACGCACCCAGGCCGTCATGCCGTCCACGTCGGACAGCTTGTCGATCAAGCCGGAGCGTTCGGCCTTGATCGTGCTGACGAATTCGAGGGTCAGGGACACCCCCCCAATCTAGCCAGGGAAGAATTTTGCGTACTCAGAAAACTTGCGGACTCCGCACTATTTGGCCTACCGTGATCCCATGAGCGGGTTGAGAGAGCGGAAGAAGCAGGCCACACGCGAGGCGCTGATGGCGGCCGCCCTCCGGCTCGCCCACGAACGCGGGCTGGAGCGCGTACGCGTCGAGGACATCGCCGCCGAGGTCGGCGTCTCGCCTCGCACGTTCAACAACTACTTCTGCAGCAAGTACGAGGCGATCACCGCCCGCCACACCGACCGCATCAGGCGCTCCGTGGCGGTGCTGCGGGCCCGGCCGCCCGAGGAACCGCTGTGGGAGGCGCTGGCCGAGGCCATGGTGGAGCCCTGGGCGCAGGCCCGCACGGACGTGGCGCCCGCCCCCGAGCTGCTGGCGAGCATGAGGATGCTGGCGGACGAGCCCGCGCTGCAGGCGGAGTCGCTGCAGGTGATGTTCGCCGGGAACGGCGAGCTGGCCGCGGCCGTGGCCGAGCGCACCGGCACCGACGCCGCCCGCGACCTCTACCCCCACCTCGTCGCCGTCACCGCGGGCTCCGCCGTGCAGGCGGCCGTCGCTCACTGGCTGCGCTCCGACCCGCCGGTCTCGCTCCTGCCCCTGCTGCGCGACGCCCTGAGCGCGCTGGCCTCCGGGCTGCCCGACCCTTCCCTCTGAGGAGACACCACATGGACATCGTCATCGCCGGCGGCGGCCCCAACGGGCTGATGCTGGCCTGCGAGCTGGCCCTGGCCGGAGTACGCCCCACCGTCCTCGAACGCCTGCCGCAGCGCAGCGACCAGCCCAAGGCCAACGGGATCGTCGGCCAGGTCGTCAGGCTGCTCCACCAGCGCGGCCTCGCCGTGGAGGACGCGCCGATGCCGGGCTTCGTGTTCGGCGCGTTGACGCTGAACCTGGCCGGGCTCGAGGACAATCCGCTCTACGGGCTGCAGATCAGGCAGCCGGCCCTGGAGGAGCTGCTCGAGAGGCGGGCGCTCGAGCTGGGCGTGGAGATCAGGCGCGGTCACGAGCTGCTCGGCTTCACCCAGGACCCGCACGGCGTCTCGCTCGAACTTCGGGGTCCCGGGGGCGCGTACGAGCTGCGCACCCGCTACCTGGTCGGCTGCGACGGCGCCCACAGCATGGTCAGGAAGCTCGCCGGCATCGGTTTCCCCGGAGTCACCAAGACCGATGTCGTGAGCCGCGCCGCGCACGTCACCGTGCCAGGGGCCGTGATGAGGCCGGACCGGGCCGAGATGGAGGTGCCGGGGCTGGGGACGTACGTGCTCTATGCCTGGAACAGGACCGAGCGTGGCGCGTACGCGATGCTCCCGGCCGGACCCGGGGTGCTGACGGTCAGCGCCATGGAGTGGGACGCCTCGGCGCCCGATGACGACGTGCCGATGACCATCGACGAGCTGCGGGCCGGCCTGGCCCGCGTGCTCGGCGCCGACCTGCCGCTCGCCGGCCCCACGGGCGAGGGCCCGCACCTGCTCAGGCGGCTGAACGGCCGCAACACCCGGGTCGCCGACCGCTACCGCGAGGGCAGGGTGTTCGTGGTGGGCGACGCCGCGCACGTCCACTCGGCCATGGGCGCGCCCGGGCTCAACCTCGGCCTGCAGGACGCCGCCAACCTGGCCTGGAAGCTGGCCGCCGAGGTGCGTGGATGGGCGCCGCCCGGGTTGCTCGACACGTACGACGCCGAGCGCCGCCCGGCCGCCCTGCGGGTCGCCATGCACACCCAGGCCCAGCTCGCGCTGGCCGCGCCAGGGCCGGAGGTGACGGCCCTGCGCGAGGTGTTCGGCGAGCTGCTGGGCGACGACGCCGCCCGCCGACGGATCGCCTCCATGCTCGCCGGGGCGGACCTGGCCTACCCGATGCCCGCGCCGGCGCATCCCCTGGCCGGCCGGTTCCTGCCCGACCTCCCGGCCGAGCCCGCCGCCCACGCGAGGCCCGTGCTGCTCGACGGCACGGGCGGCCTGCGCGTGCGGCACGGGCGCGTGCACGTGGTCCCCGTCGAGGGAGCCGGCGCGGTGCTCGTGCGCCCCGACGGCTACGTGGCCTGGGCGGGCACCCCTGACGAGACGCTCGACGAGGCCCTACGGACCTGGTTCGGTGAGGGTCTCGAGGTGGCGGCGTAGGGCCTGTGTCATCAGCGCGGGCGTCATCCGGTCGGGGTGGAGCACGCCCTCGACGGTGAGCCCGTCGATCAGCGCGCACAGCCGTGCCGTCTCCACCCCGGCGTCACCGCGCAGCGGCCGATGCCTGGCGACGCGGTCCAGGATCCGGCTGACGAGCCGCCGCATGCCGTCGTAGGCCGCCTCCGCGTGCGGCCGGAGCTCGGGGCGGGTGCGCGCGGCCATCGCGAACGCCAGCCAGACCGTCGCCTCGTCCCGCCGCCGCTCGTCCAGCGGCAGCAGCTCCGACAACATCAGCTCCACGCCCTCGGCCCGCGCATCCTGGTCCTGCTCGGCCAGCAGCGGGCCGATGTGCGCCTCCAGCCGCGCGCTCACCCGCTCGATGGACGCCTGCATCGCGAACACCATCAGCTCCGTGTGCCCGGCGAAATAGTGCCGGACCGAGCCGATGGCCAACCCGGCCTCCTCCGCCACATTACGCAGCGAGGCTTGCTCGAGACCGGCCCGCCGCACGACGCGGAACACCGCGTCGACCACCTCGTCCCTGCGAACGTCCGGATCCACGACCTTGGGCATGTGCTCTTTATAGCATGACCCTGCTAATTTATTTGGCATTGACATGCTAAAAACAGTGGCTCTTGTGGGCCTGGTCGTCTATGTCGTGGCGCGGCGTCGGGTTCGGCGCGGTGCGGGCCGCGACCACCGTCGTGTTCCCGAGGCAGGGCGCGGGCGTCGGGCGCCCCGTTCGCTCCCGACGGGTCCTAGGCGCGGCCGACGCCGGCTAGGATGCCGCCTCTGACGAGGTCGTACGAGCCGTCGGGTGACGCCTCGGGCGTCCAGTCCGCCACCGGCACCACGCCCGGCCCGAGCAGCTCGAGGCCGTCGAAGTACGAGACGATGGCGGCGTAGCCGCGACCGGCCACGCCGCCCGAGGACGTGGCCGAGTAGACCTGCCTGCCTTCCCGGTTCGCCTCCTCCGACGCGTCGCCCGTGTACAGGTGCGACAGCACCAGGTAACCGCCGGAGCCGAGCCGCGCGCGGACGCGGGCGGCGATCTGCGCGGCCTCGGCGGCGTCCGGGAAGAAGTGCAGCACCGCGACCAGCAGGATCGCGTACGGCTGCGACAGGTCGAGGTGCCCGGCGACACGCGGGTCGTCGAGGATCGCGTCGGGGTCCTTGAGATCGCCCTCGATCGCGATGACGTTGGGGTCCCTGGCCAGCAGCGCGCGGGCGTGGGTCAGGACGATCGGGTCGTTGTCGGCGTAGACGACGCGGGAGCCGGGGGCGTGCCGCTCGGCCACCTGGTGAACGTTGTCCTGGGTGGGCAGCCCCGCACCGATGTCGATGAACTGGCGCACGCCCGACTCGGCGAGCAGGCGCACGGCCCGGCCGAGGAAGCCGCGGTTGGCGAGGGCGATCTGGCGGGCGTCGTTGCCCATCTTGCGGCCGATCTCCATCATCTTCTCGGCCGCCTCGCGGTCGGACGCGAAATTGTCCCGGCCGCCGAGATAGTAGTCGTACATGCGGGCGACGCTGGGCACGTTCGGGTTGATCCCGGCGGGTATGCGGTCCGCGTCGGCCATGTGACGACCCCTCCTAGACGATCTTCTTGCGGCGATTCTAGGGGGAAATGTGGCATTTGCCACAAGAACTCAGGCCCGGCGGAAGGTGTGCCTGTACGCCAGCGGCGAAACTCCGACGGCCGCGTGCAGGTGCTGGCGGAGCGAGACCGCCGTTCCGAACCCCGCCGTCCTGGCCACCTCCTCCACGCCCAGGTCCGTCGTCTCCAGCAAGTGCCTGGCGTGCTGGACCCGCTGACCGTTCAGCCACCTGGCCGGGCTCACGCCGGTCTCCTCGCGGAAACGCCTGGTGAACGTGCGCACGCTCATCCTCGCGTGCTCGGCCAGCGCGGTCAGGTCGAGCGGGCGGTCCAGGTGGGCCAGCATCCAGTCGCGCGTGGCCGCCGTGCCGCCGCCCGCCTCCGGCAGGTGCCGGTCGATGTACTGGGCCTGGCCGCCCTCCCGCCACGGCGGCATGACGCAGCGGCGGGCCGCCCGGTTGGCCACCTCGCTGCCGTGGTCGCGCCTGATCACGTGCAGGCACAGGTCCATCCCGGCCGCCACCCCGGCCGAGGTCAGCACGTCGCCGTCGTCCACGAACAGCACGTCGGGATCCAGCTTCACCTGCGGGAACAACCGGGCGAAGCGGTCCGCGTCGCGCCAGTGCGTGGTGGCCGGACGCCCGTCGAGCAGCCCCGCCGCCGCCAGCACGAACGCCCCCGTGCAGATCGACATCGTACGAGGCCGCCCCTGCAGCGCCTCGGCCAGCGCGGCGGAGATCGTGCCGTCCCGCATCGCCCGGCCCCCGTGGATCCCCGGCACCACGACCGTGTCGGCGCTGTCGAGCACATCGAGGTCGTGGTCGGGCAGCACGCTGTAGCCCGCCGAACAGCGGACCGGCATGCGCCCCTCCGAGCAGGTCACCACCTCGTACAGCTTCTCGCCGCCCGCCGTCTCGGCCACCCCGAACACCTGTCCGGGCACGCCGAGGTCGATCGGGGCGAAGTGGTTGAGCGCGACGACCGCGATCCGATGAGTCATGGCCGGATTCTTTCACATATTGGCTATCCGGCCACTCGTAAGCATGAAAGGGGATAAAGCAGGATTGGCGCATGACCTTGAGCACCACCCCCACGCGCCGCCGCCTGCACCGGGCCTGGTTCGTCGCGGCTGTCGCCTTCGTGGCGATCCTGGGCGCGGCCGGGTTCCGCGCCACCCCCGGCGTGCTGATCACCCCGCTGCAGGAGGAGTTCGGCTGGTCGGCCGGCACGATCTCGCTGGCCGTCTCGATCAACCTGGTGCTCTACGGCCTGACCGCCCCCTTCGCCGCCGCCCTGATGGACCGCTTCGGCATGCGCCGGGTGGTCGCCGTCGCGCTGTTGCTGATCGCCGCGGGCAGCGGTCTCACCGTCCTGATGACGGCGAGCTGGCAGCTCCTGCTGTTCTGGGGCGTTCTGGTCGGGCTCGGTACGGGATCGATGGCGCTGGTGTTCGCCGCGACCGTGGTGGACCGCTGGTTCGTGCGGCATCGCGGGCTGGTCACCGGCGTGCTCACCGCGGCCGGCGCCACCGGGCAGCTGATCTTCCTGCCCGTGCTCGCCCAGCTCGCCATGGGGCCGGGGTGGCGGTTCGCCTCGCTGACCGTGTCGGGGGCGGCGCTGGCCGTGGTGCCGTTCGTGTGGTGGCTGCTGCGCGACCGGCCCGAGGACGTGGGCACGACGGCGCTCGGCGCGGAGCCGGACGCGGTCCGCACCCCGCCGAGCAAGGTGAACGCGGCCGTCAGGGCGGTCACCGTGCTCGCCTCGGCGGCCAGGACGCGGCCGTTCTGGCTGCTCGCGGGCGGTTTCGCGATCTGCGGCGCCAGCACGAACGGCCTGGTCGGCACGCACTTCATCCCCGCCGCGCACGACCACGGCATGGCCGAGCCCGTCGCGGCCGGCCTGCTGGCGATCATCGGGATCTTCGACATCGCGGGCACGATCGCGTCCGGCTGGCTCAGCGACAAGATCGACCCCAAGGTGCTGCTCGGCGTCTACTACGCGCTGCGCGGGCTCTCCCTGATGGTGCTGCCGAGCCTGTTCGCGGCCACGACCGAGCCCAGCATGCTGATCTTCATCGTGTTCTACGGGCTCGACTGGGTGGCCACCGTGCCGCCCACGGTGACGCTGTGCAGGCGGATCTACGGGGCCGACGGGGCCGTGGTGTTCGGGTGGGTGTTCGGCTCGCACCAGGTCGGGGCCGCGTTCGCCGCCGTCGCGGCCGGCCTCACCCGCGACCACCTGGGCGCCTACGACCTCGCCTGGTACGGCGCCGGCGCTCTGTGCCTCCTGGCTTCAGGCATGTCGGTGGCGATCGGGCATGCTAGAGCACGATGAACTCCGAGCTTTATGTCCTGCCGCTGGTCGTCAGGATCGAGAGGGCCGCTCCCCCCGAGCGCACCGACGCCCTGGAAGCGGCCGCCATGGCCGTATTGAGCCTGCTGGACGACCCGGGGGAGTGGGCCGCCGAGCTGCACTCCTGGCAGTCGACCGGCAAGATCCGCAAGGTGGTGCGCCGGGCCAGGGGCGCCGAGTGGCGCAGGGCGGTCGCGCTGCCTGGCCGCACCGTCGAGCACCGCACGGCCGAGGTACGCGTACACCCGCCCGTGCCGCTCGACGGCTGGCCGCGGGACCTCGCGCGGCTGCAGGTGGGCGGCACCGAGCTGAGCGACACCGCCGATCCGCCGCCGGCCGAGCCGCCGATCCTGTGGGCCAACCCAGAGCTGGCCATGTCCGCGGGCAAGGCCATGGCGCAGGCCGGGCACGCCGCCCAGCTCGCCTGGTGGGCCAGCGACGCGGCCGAGCGGGACGCCTGGCGCGCTCGCGGCCTCGCGGTCTCCGTGCGCACGGCGGCCTCGCCGGGCGACTTCGACGCGATGGTCGCCGCGGGGCTGCCCGTGGTGCGCGA
>NZ_JBFAMX010000263.1:0-13898 GCF_040659615.1 Nonomuraea sp. NPDC049784 | reverse complement strand
GGCCGGCGCCAACGCTGCGCTGCAGGTGCTCGGCGTGGACCTGGAGATGGCCGCCGCCTGCGAGGGCGCGGACGTCGTTCACTCGCACACCTGGTACGCCAACTTCGCCGGACACGTCGCCAAGCTGCTGCACGGCGTGCCCCACGTGATCACCACGCACAGCCTGGAGCCGCTGCGGCCGTGGAAGGCCGAGCAGCTCGGCGGCGGCTACACGATCTCGTCATGGGCCGAGCGGACCGCGCTGGCCGGTGCGGACGCGGTCATCGCGGTGTCGGAGGGCATGCGCCGCGACGTCCTGTCCGCCTACCCGGAGATCCCGCCGGACAAGGTCAGCGTCATCCACAACGGCATCGACACCGCCGAGTACGCCCCCGACTTCGCCACCGACGTGCTGGAGAAGCACGGGGTGGACCTGCGCAGACCGTACGTGATCTTCGTGGGCCGCATCACCCGGCAGAAGGGCCTGGTCCACCTCCTGCGCGCGGCGCGCTCCTTCGACAGCGAAGCCCAGCTCGTGCTGTGCGCGGGCGCCCCGGACACGCCGGAGATCGCGGCGGAGGTCACGGAGCTGGTGCGCGGCCTCGACCGCGACGGGGTGTTCTGGATTCAGGAGATGCTGCCCAAGCCCGAGGTGATCCAGCTGCTGACGCACGCGACGGTGTTCGTGTGCCCGTCGGTGTACGAGCCAATGGGGATCGTCAACCTGGAGGCGATGGCCTGCGAGACGGCCGTGGTTGCGACGGCCACCGGCGGCATCCCCGAGGTGGTGGCCGACGGGGAGACGGGCCTGCTCGTCCCGATCGCCCAGGGGCCCGACGGCACGCCGCACGATCCCGATCGGTTCGCCGCCGACCTGGCCGAGCGCGTCAACACCCTGCTGCGCGAGCCGGCGCGCGCGACGGCGCTCGGGGTGGCGGGGCGGGCGAGGGCCGTTGAGCACTTCTCCTGGGAACGCATCGCCCACCGCACGATGGACCTGTACGCAACGCTACGTCCCTGACCCCCGGCCCGCCGCGCGTCTCCGCTCCTTTCCCTCCAGAAAGGACATCAGCCGAAGTGTGGTGGGAAGCTGGGGTACGGCGCGGCGTGGGAGCGGGGCCTTACACCAGGCCGCGGCGGCTGGCCTGGGCACCGGCCTGGAAGCGGGTTTCGGCGTTCAGCTCGTCCAGGAGGTGGCGCAGGCGGCGGCGGAGGCTGCGCGGGCTGGTGCCGAGCTGGCGGGCGATGGCGTCGTCCTTCAGCCCCGCCGCCAGCAGCGCCAGCAGCCGGCGATCCTCCACGCCCAGCTCGGACGTCGCCTCGCCGGCGGGGTCCTGCGCGCCAGGCTCCTGCCACAGCTCGGGACGTACCGGCAGCGCCTCCCGCCACAGGCGCTCGAACAGCTCCACCAAGGCCACCACCATGGTGGACCCCATGATCAGCACTCCGCGCGTGAGCGGCGGGTCCATGGTCAGCGGCATGACCGCCCGCCAGCGATCGACGATCGCCATCTTGAACGGCAGCTCCGGCAGGATGCGCGCCTCCTCGCCCGCCTTGATCAGTTTGCCCACCTCGTCGAACGCCCCCGCGTGATCGAAGGCCTCCGGCGTGTAGATGGTCCGGTAGCGGACGCCGTCGCGGAGCAGGCCGGTCTGCAGCGGGTTGTGATAGTCCAGCACGTACGGAGGCCGGTCGAAGGTCAGCACCTCCTCCTTGGCCTCCTGCTGCAGCCGGACGTACCACCGGGCCTGTTCCTCCGGCCCCGCCAGCACCTCGAACTGGCCGCCCTCCTCAGGATCCTGGCCGACGGTGCGGAAGGCCGCCTCCAGTTCGTCGGCCGTGTCGGTGAGCTGGTCCAGCTCGCTCTGGAGGCCGCGCACCAGCGTGCGGATCGCGGTGCCCGGGTTCGTCGCCGTCCACCGGGGCGAGCGTCCCCACAGGCGGCTGACCAGGCCCTTGGTACGGAGCCTGCTCAGCGACGACTGGATGCGCCCCGCGCTCTCCCCGCTGCGCATGACGAGCTCCTGAACGGTGATGCCGGGACAGGCCAGCACCCCGCGGTAGATCCGCTCGTCGAAGGCGCTGATCCCCACGACCTCCAGCGCCCGGCCGTCCTCAAGCATGCCCTCGATCTTGGCCACTTCCGGCAGTTGCCGCAATAGGCCACAGAAACCACCTTGTCACCAATTTTCACTGACAACTAGAAACCGGGGTGTGCTTCAGAGAAAGATCGCCATTCTGGGCGTCGTGATCACGGCCGCCATAGCGGCCGCCACGCCGGCCCAGGCGGCCCCCACCCCCGCCCCATCCATCAAGGCGAACCAGGCAGACCACCCCGCCGCCAAGGCCGAGCCGCCCAAGACGATCACCCTCATCACTGGCGACAAGGTCACCCTCCGCCCGCTCCCCAGCAATCAGACCCAGCTCGACGTCAAGCCAGGTCCCGGCAGGGAGAAGGTCACCTTCGTGCACCGCCGGGCCAAGGACGGGCTCAGCATCGTCCCCACGGACGCGATGCCCCTTCTGGCCGCCGGCAAGCTGGACCCGCGGCTGTTCAACGTCACCCGGCTCGCCGCGCTCGGCTACGACGACGCCGCCAGCCCGTCGCTCCCGCTGATCCTGACGTACCCCGACCAGACCGGCGCCGCCACGCTGCGCGCCGCGGGCGGGCGCCCGCTGCCCGCGATCAACGGGGTCGCGCAGAGCGAGCCCCGCACCGGCGCGGGCACACTCTGGAAGACCCTGACCGGGCAGGCCAGGACGGCGGCGGCCGCACCCGCGAAGATGTGGCTGGACGGCAAGGCCAAGATCTCCCTCGACGTCAGCGTCCCGCACATCGGCGCCCCCCAGGCCTGGGCGGCAGGACAGACCGGCAAGGACGTCCCGGTCGCGGTGCTCGACAGCGGTTACGACGCGGACCACCCCGACCTCCAGGGCCTGGTCACCAAGGCCCAGAACTTCACCGACGAGCCCGACGTACGCGACCTCAACGGCCACGGCACCCACGTCGCCGCCACCATCGCCGGGTCCGGCGCCGCCTCGGGCGGCAGGTACAAGGGCGTCGCCCCCGGCGCCAAGCTGCTGATCGGCAAGGTCTGCGTGCAGAGCGGCTACTGCCCCGACTCGGCCATCATCGAGGCCATGACCTGGGCGGCCGAGAACGGCGCCCGCGTGGCCAACCTCAGCCTCGGGGAGCCGGACTCTCCCGGCGAGGACCCGATCGAGCAGGCCGTCAACAGCCTGTCGGAGCAGTACGGCACGCTGTTCGTCATCGCGTCGGGCAACGACGGCCCCCAGGCCCTCGGCTCGCCGGGCACCGCCGACCGCGCGCTCTCGGTCGGCGCGTCCTACCGCGACGACGACACGGTCGCGCAGTTCAGCAGCACGGGCCCGCGCCTGGGCGACGCGGCGGTCAAGCCCGACCTGATCGCGCCGGGTGTCGGCATCGTCGCCGCCAGGGCCGCGGGCACCTCGCTCGGCGACCCGGTCGACGACTCGTACACGGCGCTGAGCGGCACGTCCATGGCCACGCCGCACGTGGCGGGGGCCGCCGCGATCATCGCGGGGCAGCACCCCGGCTGGAAGGCCGGCCAGATCAAGGCGACGCTGATGGCCTCCACCGCGCCCGGCGACGAACTGGGCGCCTACGTCCAGGGTTCCGGCCGTGTGGACGTCGCCCGCGCCGTCACCCAGCAGGTCACGGCCGAGCCCGCCACGCTGAGCATGGGAGAGGTCGAGCTGCCCGGCTCCGGGCCCAGGGAGAAGACGCTCACCTACCGCAACGACGGCGACGCCGCGGTCCGGCTGGACCTCAGCGTGATCGCCAAGGACGGCGAGGGCGCGACGGTGACGCCGTTCAAGCTCGGCGCCACGGCAGTGGAGGTGCCCGCCCACGGCACCGCCCAGGTCAAGGTGACGGCCGAGCCCGGCCCTGTCGGCATCTTCAGCGGCACGGTCATCGCCAGGAACGCCGGCGTCTCCGTGCGCACCGGCATCGGCATGCGCGTCGAGCCGGAGAAGCGCGCGGTCAAGCTGACCTTCACCGGCACGGACGGTGAGCCCGCCCAGGCCGCCTTCGCCGGGGTGATCGACCTCGACGCCAAGGACCAGCGCAACTACGACATCTCGAGTGGCGCGCTGGACCTCAGGCTGCAGAGGGGACACCGCTACACCGTCGTCAGCCTCATGCTGGACAGCGACGGCGCCATAGTGATGGCCGCCGACCCGGAGTTCACCCTCGACGCCGACCGCACCGTCGCCGCCGACGCCCGCAAGGCCAGGCCGGTGGACGTGCGCACGGAGGAGCCGACCGCGCGCCTGGCCATCGGCATGCTCGGCATGCTCCAGCTCGTCGAGGGCGAGCAGCCCTTCGGCGTGGACGTGGACCTGGCCGGCATGTGGGGCGCGGACCGCGTCGAAGGCATCAAGGCCATCCCGACGAGCCGTACGGTCAGCAAGAAGTTCGCCTACTACCGGTGGACGCAGTGGGCCAAGCCGAAGGGGGACGGCGGCTACGACGACAGCCCGTACTTCTACCACCTGATGAAGGCCGAGCCGCGCATCCCCGCCGACCCCGGCTACCGCCCGCGCCGCCGCGACCTCGCCCAGGTCACCTCGACGTACGCCACGCAGAACGACGTCAAGTTCGGCGAGCACTTCGCCCTGCCCGTGCTGTACGGGACGGAGCTGGCATGGATGCCGTACGCCGGCGTCTCCCGCTTCCCGCTCCCGTTCCGCAGGACCGAGTACTACACGCCCGGCGACACCGGCTGGTACCCGTCGTTCATCCAGTACCAGACCCCGCCCGACGGGTGGGACGACGTGGACCAGTTCTTCTTCGGCGACACCACCGTCTACCGCGCCGGCGAGAAGACCACCGACCGGTGGAACGCCGGCGTCTTCGCGGCCGCGCTCAACCCCGGCGGCGACTACAGCTGGCGCGAGGAGAACCTGCTGCAGTTCTCCGCCGGGCTGTTCGAGGACAGCACGTCCGATCGCGTCTCCTACGGCGACTACGTCAACCCGCAGGCCAAGCTCTACCGAGACGGCAAGGAGATCTCCGCCGCCGACTACCTGCTCGGCAACGTCGAAGTGCCCGCCGAGACCAAGGAGAGTGAGTACCGGCTCACCATGACCGCCGACCGCGACGCGAAGCAGACCAAGCTGTCCACGCGGGTCAGCGCCGAGTGGCGGTTCAGGTCGAAGTCGGCCGAGCCGGGCAAGCGGCAGGTCCTGCCGCTGCTGGCCGTCAAGATCGGCCCCGAGCTGGACGACCGCAACCAGGCGGCCGCGGGCCACATGAGCATCCCGCTGAGCGTCCAGCGCCAGGACGGCTCACCCGGCCTGGGCCTGCGCACCCTCACCCTGGAGACCTCCTACGACGACGGCCGCACCTGGCTGCCCACGCTGGTGCACCCATCGGGCAAGGGCGCCTGGTCCGCCGAGACCTGGAACCCGGCGAGCGCGCGCGGCAAGTTCGCCTCGCTTCGCGTCACGGCCGCCGACAGCGGCGGCAACGGCTTCACCGAGACCGTCATCAGGGCCTACCAGATCAAGTGAGTTCCGGGAGCCCCGCCGAGCGACGGCGGGGCTCCCATCATTTGACGCGCTCCAGGACCACGACCGGGATGTCGCGGTCGGTCTTCTTCTGGTACTCGTCGTAGTCCGGCCACGTGCGGGCCATCAGCCGCCAGAGCTCCGGCTTCTCTTCCGGCGAGGCCGTGCGGGCACGGGCGTTGAACTTGTCGCCCCACACCTGCACCTCGACCTCCGGGCTGGCCAGGATGTTCTTGTACCACTGCGGGTGATCCGGGTCCCCGCCCTTCGAGGCCACGACCACGTAGTCGTCGCCGTGCTTCTGATAGATGAGCGGCGTCGTATAGGGCTCGCCTGACTTGCGGCCCTTGGTGGTGAGCAAGAGGACAGTCGTGTTGTTCCAGTCGTGTCCTTCCTCGCCGTTGGTCTCCTGGTAGCGCCGTACATGTTCCTTGCCGTAGAGCATGATCCCGCCCTACCCACCGCGGGCGTGACCTCACCGTTACGCGCCGAGGTCTGTACGAGAAGTTAACAAGCCTGGCACACTGCATTTGTGTAAGCGCTTACACACGCAATCCTGAAAGCGCTTACACTCGAGGGAGAAGTTCGATGGACGTGACCATCTACGAGGTGGCCAAGCGGGCCGGTGTGTCGATCGCGACCGTGTCCAGGGCGCTGCGCGGCACGGGGCCGGTGGCGGCCAGGACGCGCGAGAAGGTGCTCAAGGCGGTCGAGGAGCTCAACTTCACGCCCAGCCGCCTCGGCGTCAGCCTCGCCGAGGGCCGCCACGCCGCCAACGGCATCGTCTTCCCCGACCTCGCGGGCCCGTACTACACCGAGGTCCTGCTCGGCTACGAGGAGGTCGCCTCCGAGCTGGGGCGCTCCGTGGTCATCCTGTCCACCAAGGGGCGCACGCGCGTCAACGACCTGGTCAAGGAGCTCGCCGGGCGGGTCGACGGCATGCTGATCTTCGGTCACACCGTTCCCGACACCCTGGTCGACGAGCTGGTACGGCTCGGCATGCGGCTGGTGTTCATCTCGCGCGAGCCGCTGCCCGGCGCCGACACGCTGCGCAGCGAGAACGCGGCCTCGGCGGGGCGGCTGGCGGCCCACCTGGCGGGCCACGGCTACGAGCGCTTCGCCTTCCTCGGCGCGCCCATGACCAGCCAGGACGACGTGGACGAGCGCTGGCGGGGCGTGCGGTCGGTGCTCGGCGGCGCGATCGAGGCCGTGGACACGCGGCACTACACCGTGGAATGCGGCTTCGAGGCCGCCAGGCAACTGCTCAAGGGCAGGGGCAGGCCCGAGGCGATCATCTGCTCCGACGACGAGGTGGCGCTGGGGGCGCTGCTGGCCGCCGAGGAGCTCGGTCTCGACGTGCCCGGCGACGTGGCCGTGACCGGCTGGGACGACATCATGGCCGCCCGCCACGCCCGCCCGGCGCTGACCACCGTACGCCAGCCCATGCGCGAGCTCGGCGCCCGCGCCGCCCGCGCGCTCGACGAGCTGATCACCGGCGCCCGCGACGCGCCCCGCCACCAGACCCTGACCACCGAGCTGGTGATCCGCTCCAGCTGCGGTGACCACCCCACGCCACCAAGCCCTGACCACCGAGCCGGCGATCCGCGCCGGCGGCGGTGACCACCCCCAGGAGGTAGTCCGTGAACACCACCACCTGGCGCGCCGCCACGGGAGGCGCGCTGGCTCTCGCGATCCTGGCCGCGGGCTGCGGCCGCAGCGCCGACAAAGCGCCCGAGCAGGCGCAGAACGTCACGACCGGCAAGGTCACGGGGGAGGTCACGGTCTGGGCGATGGGTGAGGAGGGCAAGGCACTCGGCGCGTTCGTCAAGGACTTCGAGAGCGCCAACCCCGGCGTGAAGGTCAGCGTCACGGCGATCGGATGGGACGTGGCGCACGACAAGATCACCGCGGCCATCGCGGGCAGCGCCACGCCCGACGTGACCATGGTCGGCTCCACCTGGTCGGGCGAGCTGGCCAAGACCGGCGCGCTCGAGCCGACGCCCGGCAACCTGGTCGACAAGTCCGCCTTCTTCCCCGGCGCCTGGCAGACGGTCGACGTCAACGGCACGGCGTACGGGGTGCCGTGGTACGTCGAGACCCGCGTCCTCTACTACCGCACCGACCAGGCGAAGAAGGCGGGCGTCGAGCCGCCTGCGACCTGGCAGGAGTTCACCGCGTTCGCCAAGGCGCTCAAGGACAAGGGCGGCGCCAAGAACGGCTTCAACCAGAGCTACACGCAGGGCGCCTCCTGGCAGGAAGTGCTGCCGCTGATCTGGCAGGCGGGCGGCGAGATCGTCAAGGACGGGAAGTACACGTTCGACACCCCCGAGGCGCTCACGGCGCTCAAGCAGTACCAGTCGCTGTTCACCCAGAAGCTCGCCCCCAACAACACCCCCGAGGGCGCCTTCCCGCAGAGCTTCATCAAGGGCGAGGTCGGCGGCTTCTTCTCCGGCCCCTGGATGATCGGCGTGCTGAACAACGACGGCGGCCCCGGCTTCAAGGACAAGTTCGACGTCGCCCCTTACCCCAAGGGCCCGGTCTCGGCGACTAGCTTCGTGGGCGGGGCGGACATGGTGGGCTTCAAGAAGGCCAAGAACCGCGACGCGGCCTGGAAGTTCATCCAGTGGCTGAGCGAGCCGCAGGTCCAGGCCAAGTGGTACACGACCGTGAAGTCGCTGCCCGCGGTCGAGAAGGCCTGGCAGGAGCCGGAGCTGACCGCCGACAAGCAGCTCGCGGTCTTCGGTGAGCAGCTCAAGGACGCCAAGACGCCGCCGCCGTTCCCGACGTGGGAGCAGGTGGCCAAGGTGCTGGAGAGCGAGCTGGAGAAGCTGGCCCGCGGCACGCAGACGCCCGAGCAGACGCTCAAGGCCATACAGTCGCAGGCCGACACGATCGGCACCGGGCTGTGAGCGAACGAAGTGAGCGAGCCAATGGACACAGCAGCTTGCTCATAGGACCGACGGAGGAGGGCCTATGAGCGTGGCGCTCCCGGCGAGCCGGGCGAGTGCCATCCGGATCTCGTTACGTCACACGTGGATCGGATGGATCTTCATCCTGCCGTTCGTGGTGCTGTTCGTGGTCTTCTACCTGGGTCCGCTGCTCGTCGGCATCGGCATGAGCTTCACTGACATGCGCAGCACCGACGTGACCGACCCGCTCGCCGTCAACCTGGTCGGGATCGACAACTACCTGCGGCTCATGAACGACGGCGCCATGCGCGGGGCGGCGCTCAACACCGTGGTCTTCGTGGTCACCGCGCTGCCGCTGACCATCGGGCTCGGGCTGGCCGCGGCCGTGCTGCTCAACTCGGGGATCGCCCGCCTGCCGGCCGCGTTCTTCCGGCTCGGCTACTACCTGCCGAACATCACCAGCATCATCGGCATCGCCGTGGCCTGGAAGTTCCTGCTGGAGCCGGAGGCCGGGCTGGTCAACCGGCTGCTCGGCCTGGCGGGCGTCCAGGGACCGAACTGGCTGCAGAGCACGTCCACGGCTCTGCCGTCGATCATCGTGATGACGGCCTGGCGCAGCTTCGGCTTCAACATGGTCGTGCTGCTGGCGGCGCTGCAGAGCATCCCGAAGGAGCTGTACGAGGCGGCGGAGGTGGATGGCGCCGGGCGGTGGGCCCGCTTCCGATCGGTGACCGTGCCCTCGCTGCGGCCGGTCCTGCTGTTCTGCACCGTGTACAGCTCGGTCGGGTTCATGCAGTTCCTGGAGGAGCCGCTGGTCATGACCAGGGGCGGGCCGCTGAACTCCACGCTGTCGGCCTCGCTGGCCATCTTCAACCAGTTCGGGGTCGGCAACTACGGCTACGCGGGCGCCGCCTCGTCCGTGCTGTTCATGGTGATCGTGGCGCTGGCCGTACTGCAGCTCAGGCTGGGGAGGAGAAGGTGAGCAGGACCCGCCGCCAGCGCGCGGTCGTCTATCTCGGGCTGAGCCTGGGGCTCGCGCTGGTCGCCGGGCCGTTCCTGTGGACGGCGCTCAGCTCGGTCAAGCCCGAGAACGAGATCAGGCGCGACCCGCCGACGTTCTGGCCGGAGACGTTCACGCTGGACAACTTCGCCGAGCTGTTCCAGCGGGTGAACATCGGCCACGCCTTCGCCAACAGCATGGTCATCGCGCTCGTGCTGGTCGCCACGAACCTGCTGTTCTGCTCCATGGTCGGCTACGCCTTCGCCAAGCTGCCCTTCCGCGGCAAGAACCTCGCGTTCGGCCTGGTGCTGGTGCAGCTCGCGATCCCGGCGATCGTGGTCATGATGCCGCAGTTCGTGCTGATCGCCGAGCTCGGCATGGTCAACACGTTCATCGGGATCATCCTGCCGGGCGTGGTGACGCCGCTCGGCGTGTTCATGATGCGGCAGTTCATCTCCGAGCTGCCGGACGAGCTGATCCACGCGGCCAGGGTGGACGGCGCCAGGGAGTTCCGGATCTTCTTCACGATCATCCTGCCGCTCTGCGGCCCGCCACTGGCCACGCTGGGGCTGATCACCTTCCTCGGTTCGTGGAACAACTTCCTGTGGCCGGCCGTGGTCGCGCAGAGCGAGAACATGTACACCCTGCCGGTCGCGCTCAACATCCTGAACGGCCACGAGTCCACCCACTACAACCTGCTGGTCGCAGGGTCGGTCGTGGTGATCGCGCCGATCCTGTTCCTGTTCGTCTTCCTGCAGCGCTTCTTCATCCAGGGCATCGCCACCACCGGCCTCAAGTAAGAGGAGCTCCTCATGCGCAAGACGGTCCTGTCCGGCGTGCTGGTGCTGGCCCTGACGGTGCCGGCCGTCCCCGCCGACGCTTCAGGGAACAGCACGTTGCTCGGCTACGCCAGGGACACCTGGCGGTCGATCACCGCCATGGTGGAGCCGGCCACCGGCCTGCCCGCCGACAAGGTGACCGGCGACCTCACGACCAGGGCCAAGGTGACCTCGCCCACCAACATCGGCACGTACGTGTGGAGCACGCTCGCCGCCCGGGACCTGCGCCTGATAAGCGGCGGTGACGCCGCCGCCAGGATCGGCAGGGTGCTCAAGGCGCTGGAGAGGCTGGAGCGCAACGCGCCCACCGGCCAGTTCTACAACTGGTACGACCCCGGAACCCTCCAGCTGATCCACACCTGGCCGGAGACCGGGGACCCGGTGCGCCTGTTCGCCTCAAGCGTGGACAACGGCTGGCTGGCCGCGGCTCTCATGATGGTCCGCAACGCCACCCCGCAGTACGCCTCCCGCGCCAACCGCCTGCTGACCTCCATGAACTTCACGTCCTACTACGACCCCGCGGCCCGCCCCGACGCCGGCACCGGGCTGATCCGAGGGGGCTTCTGGCCGGAACCGCCAGACGGCTGCTACGTCGAGAGCGACTACGCGGGCACCGGCACGACCGTCTACTCCACCTGCCACCACTACGGCGCCCCCGCCGAGACCCGCATCGGCCAGTACGTGGGCATCGCTCTCGGCCAGCTCCCGCCCGAGAGTTACTTCGGCCCCTACCGCACGTTCCCCGACAACGGCTGCGACTTCGGCTGGCAGGACCAGAAGCCGGTCGGATCGTGGAAGAAGTACCTGGGCGTGAACGTCTGGGAGGGCACGTACGCCTACCGCGGCATGCGCTACGTCCCGAACTGGGGCGGCTCCATGTTCGAGGCCCTCATGCCGGACCTCGTGGTCCCCGAAGCCGAGTGGGCGCCCAGAAGCTGGGGCCGCAACCACCCGGTGTTCGTCCGCGCCCAGATCGAGCACGGCCTGAACGAGGCCAAGTACGGCTACTGGGGCTTCTCACCGGCCAACGACCCGCACGGCGGCTACCGCGAGTACGGCGTCGATCCCCTCGGCATGGACGAGCCCGGCTACACCTCCGACCGCGAACGCACCAGCACCGACCCCGGCTACGAGGGCTGCCGCCCCGCCAAGCCGGAGCCCGCCGCCTTCGGCGACGGCGTGGTGACGCCGCACGCCGCCTTCCTGGCGCTGCCGTACGCGAAGGCGGCGGCCATGGACAACCTGGCCAAGCTGCGCCGGAACTTCGACGTCTACGGCCCCGGCGGCTTCTACGACAGCGTCGCCGTCCGCTCGGGAGCCGTTTCCAAGTGGTACCTGGCGCTCGACCAGGGGATGGCGATGGCCGCCCTGGGCAACGTGCTCACCGGCGGCGACCTGCACCGCTACTTCGCGGGCTCGGGCGTGGAGGCCAAGCTGCGCCCGGTAATGGAAATCGAGGAATGGAACGTCTCTTCATGAACATGGCTGCCCACCGCGACTGGCAGGACCGCATCGGCCAGGAGTCCGGTGCGATCACCCCGGCCTCCCGGCCCGAGCTGACGGCTCCCACGGGCCTCACGGCGGTCCCGGGAGCCGGCCAGGTGACGCTGACCTGGGACCCCGTGCCCGGGGCCATCGGCTACCTGGTGCACAGGGACGGCGAGCCGGTCATCAAACCGGACGTGGATGTGCCCGCCGTTCCGTCCTGCCGGTACGTGGACACGGGCCACGGGGCGGCTTCCTACGCGGTGGCCGCCGTCTCCGCCATGGACCATACCGGCCCCATGTCCCCGCCCGTCCACGCGGAGCCTCTCAAGGAGCGGGGCGAGGTATCCATCCGCGTGGACGGGCGGCGGGTGACGCGCGAGCTGCCGCGGCCGTGGGCGTACATGGTGGGGTCCGAGCACCTGTCGCACCTTCTGAGCACCGAGCGGACAGGCGGCAGGCCCATCGGCGCGGAGCTGGCCGAGGCACTGCGGATCATGCGGGACGAGCTCGGCGTCCAGACGGTCAGGGCGCACGCCGTCCTCGGCGACGACCTGGGCGTCTACCGGGAGGTCGACGGGCAGGCGGTCTACGACTTCAGCCGCGTGGACGAGGTCTACGACAAGGTGATGGAGCTCGGCCTGCGGCCGATCGTGGAACTCGGCTACATGCCGCGCGACCTCGCCTCCGACCCCTCCAAGACCGTCTTCGAGTACGGCGCCATCGTCTCGCCGCCGAAGGACTTCGAGGCGTGGAGCGACCTCGTCCGGGCGCTCGTCGAGCACCTGGCCGAGCGGTACGGCATCCACGAGCTGATCGACCACTGGGCCTTCGAGGTCTGGAACGAGCCCAACCTGGCCGTCTTCTGGTCCGGCACGCCGGAGGAGTACTTCCTGCTCTACGACGTCACAGCGGCGGCCGTGAAGAACGTGCACCCGGAGCTGCGCGTCGGCGGCCCCGCCTCGGCCGCCAACGGCTGGGTGGAGGAGCTGCTCGCCCACGTCGAGGAGTCGGGCGCGGCGCTCGACTTCGTCTCCACCCACACCTACGGCAACGCGCCGCTTGACTGGCGGCCCACCCTGGAGAGGTACGGCCTCGACGTGCCCATCTGGTGGACCGAGTGGGGGCCCACGCCGACCCATTTCCACGGCATCGGCGACGGGCCGTTCGGGGCGGCCTTCGTGCTGCACGGCATGAAGTCGGCCGCGGGCAGGATCGCCGCGCTGTCGCACTGGGTGGCCTCCGACCACTTCGAGGAGCTGGGCCGGCCGCCTCGGCTGTTCCACGGCGGGTTCGGGCTGCTGACGGTCGGCAACCTGCGCAAGCCCCGTTTCCACGCGCTCGCCCTGGCCGCCCGCCTGGGCCACGCCGAGCTGGCGGCCACACTCGACGGCGACGTGGCCGGCGTCGAGGCCTGGGCGGCCAGGCACGACGACGGCAGGATCGGCGTGCTGGTCTGGAACGGCACGCTCAACCACGCCCAGGCCGCGGGCGCTCCCGAGCTCACCCGTACGGTCACGCTGAACATCGACGGGCTCGACGGTGCGTACACGCTCACCCACCACCGCGTCGACCGCGACCACTCCAACGTGGAGGCGGCCTGGCAGTCGATGGGCGGCGGCGACTGGCCGGCGGACGAGCAGTGGGACAAGCTCCGCGCCGCCGGCACGCTCGACGAGCTGACCCCTCCGGCGGCCGTCGAAGGCGGCGGCTTCACCGTGACCTTCGACCTGCCGATGCCGGGCGTGTCCTTCATCGAGCTGACACCCTAAAAGGGCGACCGCGCGCGCCGGCGCGCGGTACCGTACGGGGCGATGTGGTGGGCGAAGGCACGGTCCTGTACGGGGACGCTAGCCGGTGAGAGCCTGTGCCCATGACCGAACCGGCCGGGGCGCTGGCCACCCGCATCGCGCGGTTCGAGCAGGTCGCGGATCCCGGCCTGATCTGGGATCCCGCGGCGCTGGTCGAAGCCGAGCAGGCGATGCGCGCGTGCGCCGGCGACCGGTCCGACGCGGCCACCTGGCGGCTGATCGGGATGCTGCACCTGGCCCGCTACCGGCTGGACCAGCGCACCGCGCAGGACGCCGCGGTGGCGGGTGCGTTCTTCGCCGCCGTGGCCGTGGCCGATCC
>NZ_JBFAMX010000262.1:0-13923 GCF_040659615.1 Nonomuraea sp. NPDC049784 | reverse complement strand
GGACGGCCGCGACCTGCGGGGCCGCGGCGCGGCCAGGTCGAACAGGTGCGCCCGCTCGGCCTCGCTCAGGTCGAGCGCCCTGGCCAGCGACTCGATCACGGACGTGGACGGCTGGGCGGTGCGCCCCTGCTCGAGTCGTACGAGGTATTCGACGCTGATGCCCGCCAGCTCGGCCAGCTCCTCGCGGCGCAGCCCGCGCACCCGCCTGCGCGGCCCGCTCGCCAGCCCCACGTCCTCGGGCGTGACCTCGTTCCTGCGGGCCTGGAGAAACGCCCCGAGTTCCCGGTTCATGTGGATAAGTCTGCCGGGCCGGAACACGTCGAGCCTGCCACTCCGAGTACCTGGATAGCCAGGACCGTGGTGGGCATGCTGCCTTCATGTGCCATTCCACCGACAGCAGGCCGCCCGCCCCGCCGATCCAGGGCGAGGTGGCCTCTCATGAGCAGATTGAGCTGACCGCCGCCGACGGCAACCGTTTCCTCGCCTACCGGGCCGAGCCCGCCGAGCCCAACGGGCGCAGCGTGGTGATCCTGCCTGACGTGCGCGGGCTGCACCCGTACTACCGCGACCTCGCCGTGCGCTTCGCCGAGGCGGGCTTCCGTACGATCGCGATCGACTACTTCGGCCGGACAGCAGGCCTCGGCGATCGGGGCGACGACTTCGACTACATGACGCACGTCAAGCGGCTCAAGAGCGACCACGTGCGGGCCGACGCGAAGGCGGCCACCGACGCCCTGGACGGGCCGGTCTTCACGGTCGGCTTCTGCATGGGCGGCGCCCAGTCGTGGCGGCAGGCGTACGAGGGGAACGGCCTGGCGGGCGGCATCGGCTTCTACGGCGCGCTGCGCGCCATCGGCGAGCCGAAGACCGGGCCCGGCGCGCCCCTCCTGATGCTGCTGGCCGGCGCGGACACGGCCACCACGCCCGAGCAGTTCGCGGTTTTCGAGGACGCGCTCGACCAGGTCGGCACGGAGCACGAGAAGGTCGTCTACGACGGCGCGCCCCACTCGTTCTTCGACCGCTCGTACGCCGAGTGGGCGGACGCCTGCCAGGACGCCTGGCGCCGCATCCTGTCGTTCACCGAAAGCCACTCATCCTAGGTAGGCGGCCCTTACGACCGGGTCCTCCCTGATCTCCCCCGGCGTGCCGGTGGCGATCACCTTGCCCAGGTCCAGCACGACGATCCGGTCGCAGGTGTCCATCACGAAGCTCATGTCGTGCTCGACCAGCAGCACGGTCGTGTCCAGCGCCTTGACGACCTCTCCCAGGCGGGCCGTCTGGGAGGCGTCCAGGCCCGAGGTGGGCTCGTCCAGCAGCAGCAGGCGGGGCCGGTCGGCGAGGGCCCTGGCCAGCTCGACGAGCCGGCGCTGCCCGACGGGGAGCGCGGCGGCGTACGCGTCGCGCAGCGCGGTGAGCCCGCACAGCTCCAGCACCTCACTCACGCGCTCGCCGCGCTCCCGCTCGAGCCGCCGCCGGGCGGGCCAGCCGACGAGGTCGGCGGCGAGCCCGCCACCGCCGCCGTGCCAGTCCAGCGCGGCCAGCACGTTGTCCGCGACGGTGAGCCGTCCGAAAACCTGGGTCCGCTGGAACGTGCGCCGCACCCCGGCTCTGGCCCGCCCGACCGGGGAGACGCCGGTCAGGTCCCGGCCCGCCACGCTGACGCGTCCTTCGCTCGGCCTGCGCAGCCCGGACACCACGTCGAACAGCGTCGTCTTCCCCGCACCGTTCGGCCCTATGACGCCGCAGACCTGACGCTCTGCAGCCTCGAACGACGCCTGGTCCAGCGCCTTGACCCCGCCGAACGCCACCGACACGCCCTCCACGGCCAGCATGTCACCGCACTCCCAGGTAGGCGGCGGTCAGCCGCTCGCTGTCCACGTCCGAGCGCGGCCCCGCCCAGGTGACACGGCCCAGCCGCATGAACGCCACCCGGTCGGCGATGGCCAGCGCCTCGGTGGCCTTCTCCTCGATCAGCAGCAGCGCCACCCCACGCTCACGCAGCTCGGCGAAGACGTCGAACACCTGCCGCACCACCATCGGCGCCAGCCCCAGCGACGGCTCGTCCGCGATCAGCACCCGCGGCGGCCGGACCAGCGCCGGGGCCAGCGTGAGCAGTTGCTGCTCGCCGCCGGACAGGGCCCCGGCGAGCACGGTACGGCGCTCGGCGAGTTGGGGCAGGCGCTCGTAGACGGGATCGGGATCGGGCAGCCAGGTCCGCAGGTTCTCCTCCACCGTGAGGCCGGGGAACACGCCCCTGCCCTCGGGCGCGAGCAGGATGCCCGCCCGTGCCCTGCGGTGGGCGGGCCAGGCCGTGACGTCCTCGCCGCCCAGCAGGATCCTGCCGCTGGTGACGGGCAGGTCTCCGGCGGCCGCCGCGCAGGTCGTGGACTTGCCCGCGCCGTTCGCGCCGAGCAGCGCGACCACCTCGCCGGGGTTGACGGCCAGGTCCACGCCGCGCAGCACGGTGCAGTCCGCGTAACCGGCGACGACGCCCTCCAGCCTGAACAGCGGCCCGTCCACCCGGGCCGGCGGGAGAGACGGTGCCGGCTCCGTAGAGGTGTGGGGGCGGTGGCGGAGTTCGGCGAGCTGGGTGAGCACCCCGTCGGGATGCTTGGCCAGGATCACCCCGCCGGCCCCGAACAGGATGGCCCCGACGTGCGCGGACACGCCCCAGGTGGCGAGCAGCTCGGGCACGATCACCGCGATCATGCCGCCGAGCACCGCGCCGCCGATGCGGCGCACACCCTGGAGCACGACCACGGCCAGCCACACGAACCCGGAGAACGCGGGGAGGTCGGTCGCGGTAATCGACCCCTTGGAGACGGCGAACAGTACCCCGCCCAGCCCGGCGATCGCCGAGGCCAGCGCGAACAGCATGATCTTGGTACGGGGCGCCGACAGCCCGGACGTGGTGGCTGCGGCGGGGGCCGACCGGACCGCCAGGATCGCCCGCCCGGATGCTGATTTTTCGAGATTCCGTACGAGCAGAGCGACCCCCGCGATCAGCACGAGCAGCACCACCACCCGCACCCGGGCATCCGAGGTGTCCGCGAAGCCGAGCCCGAGCGCGGGCAGCGGCCAGCCGATGGTCCCGTTGCTGAACGCGTCCACCTGGAACAGCACCTGGTCGGCCAGCAGCGCCATGGCCAGCGTCGCGAGCGTCAGCACCCGCCCGCCCAGCCGCAGCGCGGGCAGTGCCACCAGCATCCCCGCGGCGGCCGCCGCCACCACGCCCAGCAGGATCGCCGCGAAGAACGGCAGCCCAGACGAGAACGCCCACCCGCAGGTCAACGCCGCCATCGAGGCGAAGGCGGCCTGGGCCAGGTTCACCATGCCGCCGATACCGGTCACCACCACGAACGAGCAGAAGATCAGCGCCAGCACCAGCCCCTGCGCCGCCACGCCCACGTAGTACTCGGACGCGAGGAAGGTGAACGCCAGGAGCGCGGCCAGGCCCAGCGCCCAGGGCAGCCGCCGTCGCCAGGGCGGCAGCCCCGCCAGGTGGTCGGGCGGTGGCGCGTCCTCGGCCGCGCTGCCCGCGACCCGCTCACGCGATCTGTTCAGCAGGACCAGTCCCGCGAACAACAGGATGACCGGCACGGCCGTGCGCAGCCCTGTGACCTCTTCGAGGAAGTCGGTGTACCCGGCGACGAGATTCTGGATCACGCCGAGCGCGAGCCCGGCCGCGAACGTCCACGGGATCGACCGCAGCCGCCCGAACACCGCCGCCGTGGCCGAGGCGAACAGCAGCACCGTGTACGCCGTGGCGTCCAGCCCCAGCACAGACACGGCCAGCACCCCGGCGAGCCCGGCCAGTCCCGAGCCGAGCATCCAGGCCAGCGCCGAGGTGGCGTCCGCGTCGATGCCCCGGAGCGTGGCCAGGCGGCGCCGGTCGACGGCGGCCCGCATGCGCAGCCCGTACGGGGAATGCCGCATGAACGCCCACAGCCCGGCCGCCGCCACCGCCGAGAAGCCGAACGTGATGAGCTGGTCGGTGTCCAGCCGGGCGCCCAGCACGTCGATGGAGAGCGCGGGGTGTGGCCCGATGCCGCGCGGCAACGAGGTCGCGTCCGCGCTCGGCAGCCCGGCCAGGTCCACGACCAGCAGGCCCAGCGCGGGCAGCGCGATCGTCAGACCGATCGTGGCGACGATCTGCGCGGTCTCGCCCGCCTGCGCGAGCCCGCCGAACATGGTCTTGTGCAGCGCGTACCCGAGTGCGGGCGCGAACAGCGCCACCGACACGAGGGCGGACAGCCACGCGGGCAGCCCGGCCGCCGCGTTCAGCTCGTAGAACAGCAGGGCGGTCAGGAAGCCGATGGCGCCGTGGGCGAAGTTGAACACCCCGGTCGCCGCGTACGAGAGCGTCAGGCCCGATCCCATGACCGCGAAGATCGCCCCGGTGACCAGGCCGCTGAGCACGTAGCCGAGGATCATTTGAGCGGCACGTTGTCGAAGCACTTCATGCTCTTGGCCACCTGGAAGGCGCCGTTCTCCAGCTTGACCAGGGCGCCGCAGCCGTTCGGCTCGCTGTGGTCCTTGGGGTACTGGATCCTGCCGAACCCGGCGTTCTCATAGAGGTAGTCGCCGTTGCCGGTGGCCAGGAACTTCTCGCGGGTGAGGTCCTTGCCGGTCTTGTCCAGCATGTCGAGGAAGATGTCGGCGGACCAGTAGCCGATCGCCATGTGCTGGGTGAGCACGGCGCCCGGCGACACCTTCTCGACGTCCTGCTTGAACTGGGCGATCTCCGGGGCGGTGGACTCGAACGGCTCGAACATCGGCGCCGCGATCACGCCCTCCAGGGCCTGCGCGCTGGCCTGGTCCTTGAGTATGGCGGCGTCGTAGCTCGTCGCGTCCGTGAGCGCGCCCTTGTACCCGGCCCGCTTGAGTGCCGAGTACAGGCCGACGTTGAACTTGGTGCCGGCGATCACGGAGACCACGACGTCGGGGGCCTTGCCGCCGTTCGAGGTCATGATCTTGTTGACGTACGGGAGCCAGTCGGGGGGCGGTGCGGCGGCCGGGAGGCCGGAGTTCACGCCGACCAGCTTGAACCCGGCGGCGGTGAACGACTGGGAGATCGTGGTGCCGCCGTACTTGCTGCCGCTGGAATCGGAGGTCTGCACGTAGACGGTCTTGCCGGCCGCGCCGCCGAGCAGGTCGGCCATCTGCCTGCCCCACCACGTCTGCGAGCCCGCCCCCTGCTTGGGCGACGAGGCAGCCGTTGTAGCCGAAACCGGTCTTGGTGCCGCACCACTGCGGGCCGGTCGCCCAGCCGAACCACGGCACGCCCTGCTGCTCGAGGAAGGCGGCGCCGCCGAAGTTCGGGGCGTGCACGGGAACGAGGGCGAACACCTGGTCCTTCTGCACCAGCTTCTTCGCCGCCGCGTCGCCCTTGGCCGCGTCCTGACCGTCGTCCTCGGCTCCGACGAACTCGATCTTGCGCCCGTGCACACCGCCCTCGGCGTTGGCCCGCTCGAACCTGGCCTTCGCCCCGATCTCGGCGTCCTTGGTGGAGTAGCCGCTGGCGCTGGTCTTGGTCAGGACGCCGCCGACCTTGACGGTCGTCTCGGTCACGCCTGGCGCGGCCCTGCCGTCTTCTGGGCCGTCCTGGCCGGTCGGGCTCTTCTGCTGGGCCGCGCACCCGGAGACGAGCAACGTTACTGTGAGTGCCGCCGCGACCCGCCGTACCATCCTGGCCTCCTGTGATTTGGCCTAGCGCTCGCTTGGTTTTGTGCCGAGCGTAAATTCGGCTCGGTGGGGTGTCAACGGGGGCGCCCGAGCAACCGCTTGCTCGCAATCACGAGGCCGGGTTACCGTGTGGCGCATGCTGATGCGCGCGGCCGTGCTGACCAGGTTCCACGCCCCCATGGAGATCCGCGAGGTCGAGATCGCCGACCCCGGCCCCGGCGAGGTCCGCGTGCAGATCAAGGCGTCCGGCGTGTGCGGCTCCGATCTCAAGGCCATCGACGGCAAAAGCCCTGTGGTGAGCAGGCTGCCGTTCATCCTGGGGCACGAGAGCGCGGGGGTGGTGGAGAGCGTCGGCGCGGGCGTCACCGGCGTCCGGCCCGGCGACCACGTCATCATCTCGATGAACGGCCCCTGCGGGCGGTGCCGCCACTGCGGGGCGGGCCGGTTCCACCTGTGCTCGGGGCCCGCCAGGCTGCAGGCCATCATGGGCGGATCCCCCAGGATCACCCTGGACGGAGAGGAGACGCGCCGGTTCATCGGCATCGGGTCGTTCGCCGAGTACGCGGTCGTCGCCGAAACCATGTGCGTGAAGGTCGCGAAGAGCGCGACCTTGGACGCCCTGTGCCTGCTGGCCTGCGGCGTCGTCACCGGCGTCGGCGCCGTCATGAACGTCGCCAAGGTCCCGCCCGGCGCCAGCGTCCTCGTCGTGGGCTGCGGGGGCGTAGGACTCAACGTCATCCAGGGCGCGGTGCTCGCGGGCGCCACCACGATCGTGGCCGCGGACGTGGCAGAGCAGAAGCTCAAGCTGGCCGAGCGCTTCGGCGCCACCCACACGATCCTCGCGGACGACCTTCCGCGGCAGGTGGACGAGGTGGTGAAGGGCGGCGTCGACTACGCCTTCGACGCCACGGGCGCCCCCGGCGTCCTGTCCGCGGCCTTCGCCGCGACCCAGCCCGGCGGCACCACGGTCATGGTGGGCAGCCCTCCCCAGGGCAAGCCGGTGGAGCTGGACCCCGGCCTGCTGTTCTCCTCGCGCCGCCTCATGGGCACCCAGGGCGGCGACGCCGCGCCCCAGCGCGACCTGCCCATGCTGGCCGGCCAGTACCTGCGCGGCCGCCTCGACCTCAACGGCCTCATCTCGGAACGCCTGCCGCTCGACCAGATCAACGAGGCGGTCGCCCACGTCAGAGAGGGCTCGGTCGCCCGTACGGTCATCACCTTCTGATCCGGTTTGCGATAGAGCAGGCTAAAGAAGGTCTTTGCCGAACGCGGCCTCCTCCCGGTCGAGAACTGACGCGTCGCCACTGGACGTGCCGCCGGGACAGGTCTATTCGGTGGAGGATGACACAGACCAGGTTCGCCGTCTCCATCCCGCAGCAAGTGGCCGACGGCACGTTCGACCCCGGCGCGTTCCGCGACTACCTGCGGCGGGCCGAGGAGCTCGGGTTCCACAGCGCGTGGACCCGGGAGAGCGTGCTGGCGCCGTCGCCGCTGCCCATGCTCAGCCCCATGGAGACCATGACGTACGCCGCCGCCTGCACCGAGCGGCTACGCATCGGCTGCGCGGTCTTCATCAGCGTGGTGCACAGCCCACTCCACCTCGCCAAGAGCATCAGCACCCTGGACCAGCTCAGCCGGGGCCGCCTGGAGGTGGGCTTCGGGCTTGGCAGCCGGGACAACCTCCCCAATTTCGGCATTTCTCCGGACGGGCTGGTCTCCCGGTTCACCGAGGGCATCGAGCTGATGAAGACCTGCTGGACGGAGTCCAAGGTGGCCTTCGACGGGCGGTTCTGGCACGTGGACGCCGCCATGGAGCCCAAGCCGTACCAGAAGCCGCATCCGCCCGTCTGGATCGGCGGCCACAAGCCCGCCGCGGTCCGGCGCGCGGTCCACCACGGCGACGGCTTCTTCGGCGCGGGCGGCTCCACGACGGCCGCGTTCGCCGAGCAGGTGGGGATCGTCAAGGACGAGCTCGCGCGGACCGGTCGCGACCCCGGAAGCTTCGGGATCGCCAAGCGCGTCTACGTCTCGGTCGGGGACGAGCAGCGGATCTCGGGGCTGCTGGAGCGCATGTACGGCGACGCGAGCATCGCCGTCGAGGGACCGCCGGAGACGTGCGTACGCGGGCTGCGCGAGGTCATCCAGGCCGGGGCCGACCTGGTCCTGCTGGACTCGATGTTCGACGAGCCGGAGCAGCTGGAGCTCCTCGCCACTCAGGTGCTGCCCGAGCTGCGAGGAAATGAGGGATGACGCCATTACTCTGAGTAGCTGACGATCTCGGAGAGGAGACGCGGAGTGCGGATCCGGCGGGCCGCCATGGCCACCCTGCTCGCGGCCCTGGCCGGCCTGGCGCCCGCTCAGGCCGCGCGGGCCGCGAGCCTGTACGACTTCGGCGGCCAGAACGTGATCATCTGGAGCGAGCCCCGGGCCGGCTCCACCCGCGTCGGCCTCGGTCTGCCCGGCCAGGGCTTCCAGTCGGACCGTTCGAAGGAGGGCGAGCTCTACCGCTGCGACTGCTTCGACAGCACCCTGTGGCACCACGGCCGCAACACGACCACCGGCGCCGTCGGCTGGGTCGCCGCCTGCGACCTCGTCGACACCGACTGAGGCCCCTAAACCCCCAGCTTGACGGGCTCGGGGTGCTGAGGCGCGGGGCCGTCCTCCTCGTGACCCTCCACCGAGAGGTTCGGCAGCAGGCGGTCCAGCCAGCGCGGGCACCACCAGTTGAGCCGCCCCAGCAGCACCATCGTGGCCGGCACCAGGAACCCCCTGATGATCGTGGCGTCCACCGCGATGGCCACCGCCAGCCCCACCCCGAACGTCTTCACCATCGGGTCCGGGTACGCGATGAACGCCACGAACACGGCCACCATGATCAGAGCGGCCGACGTGATGACCCGGCCCGTCGAGCCCAGCCCCTCCGCGACCGCCCGCGCGTTGTCCCCATGCCGGTGGTACGCCTGCCGCACCGCCGTCAGCAGGAACACCTCGTAGTCCATCGAGAGCCCGAACAGCACCGCGAACAGCATCAGCGGCACATAACTCTCGATCGGCACCGAGAAGAAGATCGCCTGCAGGGACGAGGAGCCGGCGGGAGCATCCATGCCCACCAGGCGGCTGCCCAGGCCGATCGAGAACACCAGGGCCAGCGCGCCGAAGGCGGCGCCGAGCGAGATGAGGTTCATCACCGCGGCCTTCACCGCGACGACAGGGGCGCGGAAGGCGAGCAGCAGGAGCAGGGCGCTCAGCAGCACCACCACGCCGATGACCAGCGGGGTGCGCTCGGCCATCCGGGTGCCCGCGTCGGTCATCGCCGCCACCTTGCCGCCCACGTGCACGCTGATCCCGGGCAGCGATATGGCCCTGATGTCCTTGACCACGTCGGACGCCCGCGTGTCGCTGGGAGCGTAGTCGGTGACGACCTGGAGCATGACCGAGCGGCCCGAGGAGTTGACCTTGGGGGTGGCCACGTGCGCGACGCCGTCGACGTCCTGCACCTCGCGGGCGACCTGGTCCACGATGGGATCCTTCGGGTCGGCCACCTGGGAGGGCAGCTCTGCGACCACGATCAGCGGGCCGTTGGCGCCGGGGCCGAAGCCGGTGGCCATCAGCTCGTAGGCGCGCCTGGGCTCCGAGCCCTGCGTGCCGTACCCGTCGTCGAGCGGCCCGAGCTTCAGCGCGAGCGCCGGAGCGGCCACCACGCCCAGCACGATCACACTGCCGGCCAGCACCCGCCACGGCCGGCGCGCCACCCACGACCCCAGGCCCGCCCATCCGGAGCCCGACGAGCCGCCGCCGCGCAGGAAAGGCACCTTGAGTGCGTTGATCCGGTGGCCGAGCAGCCCGAGCAGGGCGGGGACGAGCGTGACCGAGGTCAGCACGGCGGCGATGACGGAGATGCCGGTGATCCAGCCGAGCGTCGCCAGCAGCGGGAACCCGCCCAGCATGAGCGCGCTCAGCGCGATGATCACCGTGCCGCCCGCGAACACCACTGCCCCGCCCGAGCTCGCCACGGTACGCCGCACGGACTCCACGACCGGCACCCTGTCCGCCAGCATCCGCCGGTGCCTGGACAGCAGGAACAGCGCGTAGTCGATGCCCACGCCCAGGCCGATCATCGTGGCCATGATGCCAGCCTGCTTGGGCACGTCCAGCACGTGCCCAAGCAGCCCGATCACGCCGAGCCCCGACGCGACGCTGACCAGGGCCGTGAAGATCGGCACCAGCGCCGCAACCAGCGTCCCGAACGCGAACACCAGCACCAGCAGCGCGCACACCACGCCGATGATCTCGCTGGGCCCGGTCCTGATCTCCTTGTCGGCGGGCGTGGAGCTGTCGGCCGCCACCACCTCGATCCCGGCGGCCCTCGCGGGGTCGGCCGCCTTCGACAGCGCGCGGGTGTTCTCGGCGGGCTTGGTGCTGTCGTGACCCTGCATGCGGATGGCGATGAGCCCGATCTGCAGGCTGGAGGAGATGCCGCCGCGCCGGAACGGAGTGTCCACCTCCACGACGTGCGGCATGGTCCGCAGCCGCGCCAGGGCGTCCTCCACGGCCTGCTTGCGCCGCTTCTCGATGAGCGGCCCGTCGGCGGAGTAGAGGACGAGCTGCACCGTGCCGCCGGTGCCGTAGCCCGGCCCGAAGCCGGTCTTCATGAGATCGTGCGCCCGCTGCGCATCGGTGCCGGGAATCGTCACGTCGTTGCTGACCGGGCTGCCGAGCACGAGGCTCCCGCCCATCAGCGCCGCCGCCACGACCACCCATAACGCCAGCACCAGCCGCCCGTGCCGCGCACACCAGCCGCCCAGCCGCCCAAGAAACCGCGTCATCGCCCAAGGCCCTCTCGACGACCGTCCTGTACGCTCGTACAGGGCTACGATAAAGCAGGAAATATCCGGAGGGGATGGATCGCACGGAAATGAGACGATGACCACACCCGACGACACCCGGTCCCGGATCCTGGCGGCGGCCAGGGAGTTGTTCGCGCAGCGCGGTTACGCGGGCACGTCCCTGGCCGACATCGCCGCGGCCGTTGGGCTTACCAAGACCGCCGTCGCCTACCACTTCCATCCCAAGGACCGCCTGGCCACCGAGCTGCTCGCCCCGGCGGCCGACGACATGCTGACGCTGCTCGGCACCGACTTCCCGAGCAGGGAGGCGTTCGTCGACGCGCTGGTGACGTTCGCGGTGCGCTACCGCTCGGTGATCCGCCTCTTCATGGAGGACCTGGCCGCCGACGACCCCGGCTCGCCGGACTCGGAGCGCGCGACGGTCAGGACTTTCAGGGACGAGATCTTCGCCAGGCTCGCAGGCGACGACCCCGATCCGGAGACCGAGCTGAAGAGCTGGGCCCTGCTCGGCGCGCTGCAGTGGGGCGCGGTCAAGACGATGGACCTGCCGGAGAAGCAGGTCCGCGACGTGCTGCTGGAAGCCTGCCGCGCCTTCTAGCACCGCCACGACCGTCTGCCTGGACAGGCCGGCGATGCGGGCCAGCGTGGCCACGCGCTCGCGGCGCAGGGCCCTGAGCGTGACCGAGGGTTTAGCATCGGGCCGACATACGTGAATTGGTTACATATATGGAGGCGCAATGGTCACTCTCGCCGTCGTGGGCGCGGGTTCGCGGGGGGCCGCCTACGCCCGCCACGCCGTCGAGACCGGCCAGGCGCGGGTGGTCGCGGTGGCCGATCCGCTGGACGCCCGTCGCGACAAGTTCCCGGGGGCGGAGCAGTACGCGGACTGGCGCGAGCTGGCCGCGCGGCCCCGCCTGGCTGACGCGGTGATCATCGCCACCCAGGACAGAGACCACGTCGAGCCCGCCGTGCGCTTCGCCGAGCTGGGCTACGACATCCTGCTGGAGAAGCCCATGGCGGTCTCCGAGGAGGACTGCCGGCGGATCGTGGCAGCGGCCGAGCGCTCCGACGCCGTCTTCGCCGTCTGCCACGTGCTGCGGTACACGCCCTACACGCGGGCGCTGAAGGCGCTGCTGGACGAGGGCAGGATCGGTGAGATCGTCAGCATCCAGCATCTGGAGCCGGTCGGGTGGTGGCACCAGGCGCACTCGTACGTGCGGGGCAACTGGCGGCGGGCCGACGAGTCCACGTTCATGCTGCTCGCCAAGTCCTGCCACGACCTCGACTGGCTGGTGCACCTCACCGGCAAGCAGGTCACGCGCGTGTCGTCGTTCGGCGGGCTCAAGCACTTCCGCCCGGAGAACCGCCCGGAGGGCGCGGCCGACCGCTGCCTGGACTGCCAGGTCGAGGAGACGTGCCCTTACTCGGCCAGGCGCATCTACCTCCCGCTGGCCGGACGCGAGGTGTGGCCGCTGTCGGTGCTCACCGAGGACGTCTCCGAGGCGGGCGTGCTCGAGGCGCTCAGGACGGGCCCTTACGGCAGGTGCGTGTACGCCTGCGACAACGACGTGGTGGACCACCAGGTCGTGAACATGGAGTTCGAGGGCGGCACGACCGCGTCGTTCACCATGACGGCCTTCACCCCGGCGCTCCACCGGCAGACCCGGATCTTCGGCACCCGCGGCTGGATCGAGGGCGACGGCGACCGCCTGACCGTCTTCGACTTCGTCACTCGCCGTTCCGAGACCGTCGAGACCCGCCCGACCGGGGACGGGACGGCCGGGGGCGGCCACGGGGGCGGTGACGAGGCGCTGGTCGACGCGTTCCTGGCCGCGGTCGCCACCAGGGACCGCTCCTCGATCCTCTCCTCGCCGGGGGCGAGCCTGCACAGCCATCTCATAGCCTGGGCCGCCGAGAGGTCGCGGCTGCACGGCGAGACCGTCACCGTTCGCTGAGTACCGGCTTCTCAGCGACTCGCCCGTTACCAGGCGAAGGTCCCCGCCTGGGAGTCTCCGGCCGCTCCCGGCGACGGTCCGTTTCACGTGCGAGGCGGGATCGATCGCGGCGTCGCTGTCGCGATCGAGATGGCGCAGAGGTGGAGTGGCCGGGACGGCGGGTGGGGTCACTCGCCGGGGACCTGGCCCGTCGGAGTCTCCGGCGGCTCGTTGGGGTCGGGGCCCGACTGGGCCGCCAGGCCGACCACGATCACGACGGCGGTCCCCGGCTCGGCGCACGTGCCCGGCTGGACGGTCTGGCTGAGGACCGTGCCCACCCGGGACTCGTCGTCAACCACCTGACCCCTCGACCGTACGGTGAAGCCCGCCCCGGCCAGGGCCTTCCGGCCGTCCTCCAAGGACTGGCCGACGACCGAGGGCACTTTGGCGCCGTTGCGGGCCACCGTGAGCGCCACCGGAGTGCCGCCCGTGACGCGGCTGCCCGCCTTGGGCCGTGTGGAGAGCACCTGGCCGTCCGGCTGGTCGGTGCAGGAGCGGGTGACGGTTCCGACCGCCAGGCCCGCGCCGGTCAGCCGGGCCTCGGCGGCCTTGAGTTGCAGGCCCGTGACCCCCGGCACGGGCAGCCCCGCCGACACCTGAATGGAGACCGTGCTGCCCTTGGCCACCGTCGTGCCCGGAGCGGGCTCGGCGGCGAGGACCCGGCCGATCTTCTGGGGTGAGTCGAGCTGGGTGACGGTGCCCAGGACCAGCCCGGCCCGCTTCAGTGCCTTCGTCGCCGCGTCCTTGTCCAGTCCCGTCAAGGACGGGATCGGGACGGTGACCGGAAGTGCCGCAGCTGGGCCGGCGGTGGGCTTGCGCTCCTGCTGCGTTCTCTCGGGCTTGAGCGGGGATGACGTGTCCGCCGGAGGACGGGACTTCACCGGGTCGGACTGCGGGGAGACCGTCGGGCCGGCCGCCTGGGACGGCTGGACGACGTCGCTCTTGTTCATCGCGGGGATGAGGGCCGTGACCAGGACCGCGGCCGTGACGAGCAGGGCCGCGCAGACCGCGATGACCGCCCTCGGCCAGCCGCGGCTCGACGTCAGTGGAGCGTTCCGGGAGGTCGACGGCTCCATCGTGCTCGGGCCGGAGGGCGGGCCGCCGCCTTCCTGAGTCCCGGGTAACCGGTATCCGCCGGGCGTCCCCGTCGCCTCGGGCTGGGCCATCGGCGGCCGTGGCCCGGTGGTCGCCGAGCGCTGCTCGGGCACCAGCGGCGGCGGCGTGACCCGCAGGATGTGAGCCGGAGGCGAGTCCAGCACCTCGGCCGGCACCGCGTCCGACTCCCCCAACAACTCGAACAGCAGCTCTCTGCTGGTGGGCCGGTTCCGCGCGTCCTTGTCCAGGCACGCATCGACCAGCGTCCGCAGCCGCCCGTCCAGGCGCCCCAGCTCGGGCGG